>JAPOOQ010000598.1 GCA_026713345.1 Gemmatimonadota bacterium
CAGCACGGGGGCCCCGAACATCAGCGACCGCCCGGACCGCCGCCGGACCCAGGCCCACAGACTGGCAATGCCGATTCCGGCCATAAGACCCCATACGGAGAAGCCGACCGTGAAGAAGTAGTCCCGTTCGCGGACCTCGCGAAAATCGCGCGCGACGCTTGGGTCCGAGTGGCCGTATTTGAAGTTCAGATAGAAGACGAGGGCCACCGACAGCACGGCGAATAGCGTAACCATGTAGTACCAGCTCGCCCGGTCCCGCCGGTAGTGTTCCACCGCGCCGAATATGCCGAGAGCGATGAAGAGCGCCGTGAAGGGTGCCCGCAGTCTGCCGAAGAGGACGTCGGCCGAGGAGAGACCCCGGGACCACTGCCAGTCGAAGTACTGCATCCAGGTCTTGTACTGCGCCGAGAAGGATGCCTGCCGTTCGGTGATGGGTGGTGTGGGGTACTGCTCGCGCTTGAGCGCGGCGGAAAGCTCCTCGCACCCGGCATTCCCATAGGTAACGACGCTGGCAAGCGCACCCCCGATGCTCTCGCAGGCCGGCGCGGCCTCGTTGATCACGGGCCCGAGCTCGGAGCGGATCGGCAGGAAGAGGTGGATGCTGAGCCCGAGCACGATCGCGGGAACGCCGAACAGGTAGATGCGGTAGTTCAGCAGCGTGGACGGGCGGACCAGGAAGATGAAGATGACCAGCGCCGGCGCCGCCAGGAAGGCCATCAGATGGTTGCCGACCGAGAGCGCCAGGATGAAGGCCATCAGGATGAGGAGGTTGTCCTCCTTGCCCCGCCCAAGACGTTCCTGCCAGCGGAAGGCGAGCCAGGAGAGCAGCGCAATGGTGAACAGCGAGACCGTGTAGACCTTCTCGTTGACGTTCGACTGGTTCCACACCGTGAAGGCGGTGGCGCTGACCAGGGTGGCTGCGGCCGCGCCGATGAGGCGGAAGCGCCGGTCGCTGGAGAAGTGGCCCAGAATGTGATGGACCACCAGGAACCAGAGCCCGTGTGCCAGCGAGCTCATCAGGGCCGAGAAGAGATTGATGCGGACGCCGGTGGAAAGCCCGAACGGGGTGAGAAGGATCTCCCAGGTGCGGGCCAGGACCACGAAGAGGGGATTCCCCGGCTGATGCGGGATACCCAGAATGTGCGCTGTCGCGATGTATTCGCTGGTGTCCCAGAAGGCGGTGTCCGGCGCGAGCGTGACTGCGTAGAGGATCCCGATCGCGAGCGCGGTGACGCCTGCCCAGAGGTAGGGCGGACCGTCTTCGGGTCCGTTCGGGTTCGCGTTTGGGGGCTGTTTCATAGCTTTCAGGTTCATTTGTTCCCCAGAATCTTCCACTCCCGGCGGCCCTGGTGGTGGTGAACTATGGGCCCGTTTCAGCTTCCTGGGAAGCCTAACCGAACGGATCCACGATTTCGATCCCTGCTGGCCGAGCGGGACCAGGGTCCCGCATCGGCCTCGACGCGGACGCCGGGTTCCTGGGCGACGTGCCCGCCTTCAACGTGGTGGCGACCATCCCGGGCACGGAACTCCCCGACGAATACGTGGTCCTGAGCGCGCACCTGGACTTGTGGGACGGGGCGTCGGGCACCACCGACAACGCCACCGGGACCATCATGATACACGAAGCATCGATCCGACTGCTCGCACGCCGGTATCTGGCGGAGCTTCCGCACCGCACGCGACACGTCGCGCGCATCGGAGCGAATCAGGAGCCAATCGTCGCCGAACCGGGTCAGGCGGACCCAACACAATCCGCCCCCGGCTTGTCAATGGCGATGACTTCGCGGGCGTGTATCTTCCGCCCGTACGCTTGCCCGATGATTCCGCTGTCGCTCACGATATAGTCCTGCCCCCATCAGGGTGTAACCTGCCCATCGGGCGCCCGCCGTTTGATCCGATGCTGCACGGACGCCCGCCTAACTAAGCGGACCTGTCCCGGTCTGCGGACGCCCAGGGGTTGCCCCGTCGGTTTCTGCGCTCGTCGCAGGGTGTGGACGCTGTCTCGACAACGCGCCGCAGCGCTTACAGATTCTGCACGCCACCTGGTCTAGCAGACGAAGCCGGCCTGTCGTAGAATCACCCGTTCCCATTTTGGCCAGCCAGGCACCCTGTCGATTTGAGCTGTTTCATGCCGTCGGAAGAACCAATCGTCAGTGACCGTCCTCGGTGGACACGGATCTACCTTCACAGATTGCGTGATTCCGAGCGGTGGAAGGCTTACGCCCCTCGCGATGACGATATCATCGTGTGCTCACCGCAAAAGGCTGGCAGCACATGGATGCGCACGATCTGTGCGCTGTTGGTGTTTCAGAGTTCGGAGTTTCCCGCACCCCTGTCGCAGTTCTCGCCATGCCTCGAATCGCTGAACCTCCCGATCGCCGATCTCATGGCCCGGCTGGAGAGGCAGACCCACCGGCGGATCATCAAGACCCACCTGCCGTTGGACGGGATCCCCTATCACGATGCACCGACCTACCTCTTCATCGGTCGCGATCCACGCGACATCTTCCTGTCGTTGGCGAAACACATTGCCAATGTGCATCCCGACACTCGGCTGATGAACGGTATGCCCCCCTGGCCGCTCGACGAGATTCCGGACGACAGGCGAGCGTTCTTCCGCAAGTGGATCACCACACCCGGTTTTCCCCGGGAGCATGACGGGTGGCCCGCTTCGTCCCCCCTCTCGCTTGCCAGGACGTACTGGCGCCACCGCGGTTGCCCGAACATCCACCTGTTTCACTATGCCGATCTCAAGGCCGACCTGACCGGCCAGATGCGCCGGGTCTCGGGAATCCTCGGCATTCCCGTCAACGAAGAGCGCTGGCCTCGTCTGGTCGACGCCGCGCGTTTCGAGAGCATGAAGCGACGCGCTTCGGAGCTGGTGCCCCCAGGAGGCCGCGATCCAGCAGCCTTCTTCGCCAAGGGGAAGAGTGGCCAGTTCGAGGATGTTTTGGGCCCGATCGAGCGTGCCCTCTACCGGAGGACGATGACCGAGCGCGTCGCCCCGGACCTGGCCGACTGGCTTGAGAACGGCGGCATGGCTCGGGCGGATGCGGCAGGGGCTCCGGCGTCCGGTTGGTAACGAGGGCCCCAGATCCGCGTCCCTCATGGCAACAGCACCGTACATCCCCACGTCCGCCTCGACTCCAGCGCCCGGTGGGCCCGGGCCGCCTCCGCAAGGGGGAAACGCTGACCGATTGTGACGCGGATGCGACCTGCTTCGATGTGCCCGAAGAGCTGTCCGGCGGCCGCGACCAGGAATTCCCGGCTCCGCACATGTGGCATGACGGAAGGGCGAGTCACGGTCAGAGACTCGGCGCTCAGGCGCAGCAGATTGAACGGTGGCACCGGGCCCGATGCGTTGCCAAGGGCGATCATCGTACCGAAACGGGAGAGGCACTCCAGCGAGCCATCGAAGGTGGTCGCGCCGACGCCGTCGAAGACCACCGGTACGCCTTCGCCGCCGGTGATCTCGTGCACGCGTTCCACGAAGTCCTCTTCCTCGTAGAGGATGACGTGGTCTGACCCGTGTTCCCGCGCCACGCGGGCCTTC
>JAPOOQ010000599.1 GCA_026713345.1 Gemmatimonadota bacterium
CACCGACCAGATCATCACGGGAACGGCTGTCACCATCGGCAGCCTGGGTTTCACCGGCGCGGTCTTCCAGTCTCGTTTCGGCACGACCGGGGGGGCGCTGGATCTGCAGACGGTCCCCTCCTGGGAACTGCCCCTGCTGTCGCGGATTCCGGTGATCGGCCCGGCACTCTTCGACCAGGCGCCGACCGCATACTTCGCGTACGTGATGGTGCCCGTGCTGGCATGGTTCCTCTTCCGGACCCGGCGGGGACTGGCGTTGCGGGCGGCGGGCGAGTCGCCGGAAGCGGCCCACGCCGCGGGCGTGCCGGTGGTGCGGACGCGCTTGCTGGCGGTGGTTTTCGCGGGGCTGATGGCCGGTCTGGCCGGCGCACACCTCAGTCTGGTGCACACCGGGACCTTTGCCGAGAACATGTCGGCCGGGAAGGGGTTCATCGCGATCGCGGTGGTCGTGCTGGGGCGGTGGCGCCCGGCGGGAGTGCTCGCGGCGGCGCTCTTCTTCGGCGGGGCCGAAGCGCTCCAGTTCGCGCTGCAGGCCTTCGACGCCGATCTTCCCTACCCGCTCTTTCTGGCGCTGCCCTACGTGCTGAGTCTGGCCGCGCTGGCGGGATGGTTCGGCCGATCGCAGGCGCCCGAGGGACTGGCGCTGCCCTGGCCGCGGCGGGGGCATTGAGATGCAAGGCGACCGATGACGCACGCAAGGAATCTGGCAGCGGCAGCCCTGTCGGTCCTGGCCCTGGCCGAGGGTACGCTCGCCCAGGAGCCACTCGTCGCGGACCGTCCCGACTTCACGGAGGGCACGAGCACGGTCGGGGTCGGTGTGGCTCACATCGAGTTCGGCTACACCTTCGTCCTCGACCGCGCCGACGGCACGACGGCGAATGTACACTCCCTCGGCGAACCGCTCCTTCGGGTGGGTCTGCTGGCCGACTGGCTCGAGGTGCGGGTGGGGGCAAGCCCCGTTGCCCAGAGGACGGAGCTGGCCGGTTCTCGCATGAACGAGGCCGGGCTCGAGGACCTCTATCTGGGCATCAAGCTGTCCCTCTCGAAGCAGAACGGCGTCATTCCGGCGCTTGGCATCCTGCCGCAGACGACCGTTCCCACCGGCAGCGAGGCGTTCTCCGATGGCGAAATTCTTCCGGGCGTGAACCTCATGTACGCCTGGGACCTCACGGAGACGTTCACCCTGTCCGGGAGTACGCAGGTCAACCGCGCGGCCGGCGATTCGGGGAGCGGCTATCTCGAATGGGCCCAGTCTCTGTCAGGCGGACTGGGCCTTGGCGACCGACACGGACTGTACGGCGAGTGGTTCGCGATCGTCCACGAGGAGTCGGAGGGAAGGTGGACCGAGCACTACCTCGATAGCGGCCTGACGTGGCTCATCACCGACGACCTGCAGTGGGACATCCGCGCAGGCTTCGGACTGAACGAATCGGCCGAGGATCTGTTTTTCGGGACAGGCCTGGCGGTGCGGCTCCGCTGACGGCTGGAAGGGAGCCCGCCCGCGAGCCGTCCCGTCAGGAGGCCCCTACGGTCCGGTTCCCAGCGCCGCCCGGGCATGCCGGATCCGCACCCTGACCGCAGCCGATTCCGTCGCCGCCGCGGCCTCGAAGAGCACTTCGACCTCGTCCCGCAGCTCAGGGTCGGCCGCCACCAGCACCCCAAGCCCGTTGTAGGCCCACGCCCGGACGAACACCCGCCGCGAACGGATCAGCCGCTTGAGAACGCGGCGGAGCGCCTGTTGCCGACCGGCGGGAATCTCCATGTACGGCAGCGTTTGCAGGACGTGCAGAATCGCGTGGGGTGCATCCATCCGCTCCAGGAGGTCGATGGTCTGCGCCGCCCATTCCCCATCCGGCGGGTCCCCGCGCTCCGCGAGGTGCTTGACCACCCAGGTAGCTCCGACCTGAAGCGCCGCCTCGTCGCTAGCCGCGAAATCCAGGAGCTGCGGCACCGCGGTCTCCGGCGCACCCCGCACCGCATCCGCCACCGCCCGGAACGGCGCGACCCGCTTTCCGTCGTAGCTCCTGAGCGTCTCGGCAATGTCCATCGTGATCCCCCCCGGGCCGGTCGTGCCCTCTCTTCGGGCTGGAGGTTACCTTCTCCGTACCGGACCGCGCCAGCAGAGCCGCGCAGCCCCCACGACGACGGTGGACAGAGATCATGACGCACGGAAGAACTGCAACCACGCTGGCGATCGCGGTCGCGGCACTAACGGCGGTGCTGCTGCCGGCTGCCGCGCCACCCGTAGCGGCCCAGCAGGACCCCGGCATCGTCGGCGCGGCGCTCCGCATGCGGCAGCTCGACGGAGTGAAGCGGGTGCTGATGATCGCCGCCCACCCCGACGACGAGGACACGGGCCTCCTCACGGCGCTCGCGCGGGGGATGGGCGCCGAAACCGCCTACCTGTCGCTCAGCCGGGGCGAGGGCGGGCAGAACCTGATCGGGCCGCGCCTGCACGAAGGGCTCGGCGTGATCCGCACGGGCGAACTCCTCGCCGCGCGCGCCCTCGACGGCGGCGGGCAGTACTTCACGCGGGCGTTCGACTTCGGCTACTCGAAGAGCCTCGACGAGGCGCTGGAGTTCTGGCCCATGGAAGAGGTGCTGCGCGATGTGGTGTACGTGGTGCGCAAGTTCCGGCCCCATGTGATCGTCTCGGTCTTTTCGGGGACGCCGCGCGATGGCCATGGCCAGCATCAGCTCGCCGGACTCGCCGCGCGCGAGGCTTTTGCCGTGGCCGGCGACCCCGGCCGCTTCCCCGAACTCGGCGCGCAGGGCGTCACCCCCTGGCAGCCCGCCAAACTCTACGTCTCCACCCGCTTCAACCCCCGCGACGCAACGGTCAGCGTGCCTACGGGCACCTTCGACCCCGTGCTCGGACGGTCGCACCATCAGCTCGCCATGGAGAGCCGGAGCCGGCATCGCTCCCAGGACATGGGTTCCGGCCAGTCCATGGGCCCGAGGTCCAGTTCCCTGCGCCTGGAAGCATCCGTGGTGGAGGGGATGGAGGACGACGGCATCTTCGCGGGCGTCGACACCACGCTGCTCGGGCAACTCGGCACCCCGCTGCCTGCGGGATGGCCGGCGGACACCGGGCAGCGACTCGACCGTTACCGCGGTGCGTTGGCAGACGCTGCCGAGGGCTTCTCGGTGACTCGGCCCGGCGGTGCCGTGGCTTCACTGGCGGAGGCGGTCACGATTCTGCGCGGCCTGGTGGACGAGGGGCCGGACACCTCGGGGCGGCGCGTGCTCGAACGGCGCCTGGCGCAGGTCAGCGAGGCACTCCTCGCCGCGGCCGGGGTGGTGACTGACGTGCGCGTGGGGCGGGACCTCATCACCCCGGGCGAGTCCGTGGTCGTGGACGTGACGGTGTGGAACGGCGGGGCCCTCGTTCTGGCGGGAGGTGAACAGCAGCTTCTGCCGCCCGCGGGCGGGGGGGCGGGGCCCACGGGCGAGGCGCCCCCGAGCCCCTCGCGCGCGCCCTTCTTCCGGGCGCAGGCACCCCCGACACCCGATGACGGAAGAATCGGCGCGGGCGAAATCGGACGCTGGAGCTGGCGCGTGGCGGTCCCGCCAG
>JAPOOQ010000600.1 GCA_026713345.1 Gemmatimonadota bacterium
ACCCTCGCAGGCTTCACCGCCACCCGCGCCGCCACCCAGCTCGCCTGCGAAGCCCGCTTCCTCGAGCTGCCCCGCAGCGACGCCTTCCGCGAGCACCTCCGCACGATCACCGCGGAACCCCACCCGGCGGGCTCGGCGACCCAGGCGCGCGTCGGCCGGTATATCGCGGGCGCCATGGAGCGGGCAGGCCTCGAGGTCACGAACCACCCCTACGATGTCTACCTCCCCGAGCTTACGGACGATGTCGAGGTCCATATCGTCACCCCCGTCGCCATGCAGCTCTCCAATCGCGAGCCGGCGCTGCCCGAGGACCGCTTCTCCGGCCACCCCGACCTCCTCAACGGCTGGAACGCCTTTTCCGGCTCCGGCGACGTGACCGGAGAAGTCGTCTACGCGAACTACGGGCGCCGCGAGGACTACCAGGCGCTGGACTCGATGGGCATCTCCGTGGCCGGAAAGGTCGTCATCGCCCGTTACGGCGGGAACTTCCGCGGCTACAAGGTCAAATTCGCCGAGGAGCGCGGGGCAGCCGGCGTCATCATGTTCAACGACCCCGGTTTCTCCGGACTGGACGCCTACCCGGAAGGTCCGATGATGAACGGGCAGACGATCCAGCGCGGCTCCGTCCTCACCCTCCCCTGGACCGGCGACCCCCTCACCCCCTTCGTCCCCGCCCTGCCGCTCGACGGCGACACCCAGGTCGAGCGCCTCGACCCATCGGAAGTCCCCCTCCACACCATCCCCGTGCTGCCCGTCGGCTACGAAGCCGCCACCGAGATCCTGTCGCGCATGACCGGACGCGACACCCCGCCCGGCTGGGACGCCGCGATCGAGCTGGACTACCGCCTGACCGGCGGCCCGGATCTCACGGTGCGGGTGCGCGTCAACCAGCCCAGGAAGTTGACGCGCGCCACGAACGTCGTCGGCACCCTGCGCGGCAGCGAGTTCCCCGACGAATGGTTCATTCTGGGCGCGCACTACGACCCGTGGGCCTTCGGCGCGATCGACCCCAACGGCGGCACCGCCATGCTCCTCACCCTCGCCGAAGCGTTCGGCGAGCTGGTCCGCGAGAACGAGGAATGCCGGCCGCGCCGCTCGATCATGATCGCGCACTGGGACGCGGAGGAGTACGGGATCATCGGCTCGACCGAGTGGGTCGAGGAGTTTCGCGACGAGCTGGAAGCCAACGCGATCGCGTACATCAACGCCGACGGGGCCGTGTCGGGCGAGAACTTCGGGGGCTCGTCGTCCCCGTCGCTCAAGGGCCAGATCATCGAGGCGACCAAGGCGGTCACCTACCCCGGCACCGGCGAGCCCCTCTACGACTGGTGGCTTGCCCGCGCTCCCGAAGGCGCGGAGGAACCGGGGCTGGGCAATCTGGGCGGCGGCTCCGACCACGTCGGCTTCTACACCCACGCCGGCGTCCCGTCGGGCGCAATGTCCTCCGGCAACCCCGGCGGCGTCTACCACTCCAACTACGACAACTTCGCCTGGTACGAGCGCTTCGGCGACTCGGAGTTCATCTACGGGCCGATGATCGCCCGCGCCGACGGGATCCTCGCGCTGCGCTTCGCCAATGCCGACATCCTCCCCTACGACGTGGTCCGCTACGCGACCGACACCCGGACCCACGTCGAGACCCTCTACCGGATCGCCGAGGAGCGCGGTCTCACGGTGGACTTTTCGCAGCTCGTGGCCTCGACCGGGGAGCTGGACGAGGCGGCCGCCGAGCTGGTGGCGGCGCGCGACCGCTGGATCGCTGCCGGCGATGCAGACCCCGCCCGGGCCGAAGCGGTGAACCGCGCCCTGATCGGCCTGGAGAAAGCCTGGCTGAACGACCGCGGTCTGCAGGGACGGCCCTGGAGCCGCTCGATCTATGTATCCCCGGACCCCTTCTCCGGGTATGCCTCGTGGATGCTCCCCGGCCTCCGCTACGAGCTGGAGACCAACGACCGCGCCGACCTGCCCGGCTGGGAGCGCGTCTACATCGGAGCGGTGGGCGAGCTCGCGGAGCGGATGCGTGAAGTCGCGACGCTGATCGGCCGCTGAAAC
>JAPOOQ010000601.1 GCA_026713345.1 Gemmatimonadota bacterium
GCGCCGACCACCTCCGAGTAGCGCTTGTCGCGGATCACCTTGACGAACCCGGTCGAGTCGCCGGCGGCAAGCGCGCGCCCGTTGCCGGCCCAGGGGAACTTGCCCACCTCGATGTCGAGGCCCTTTTCGCGGGCCTGCTCCTCGGTCAGCCCGACCGAGGCCACCTCGGGGTGGCAGTAGGTGCAATTGGGGACGTTCCCGTAGTCGACGGTGTGGTGCCCGGCGCCGGCGATGTGCTCCGCCGCCACGACGCCCTCGTGCATTCCCTTGTGCGCGAGGAGCTGCTGCCCGGCGCAGTCGCCGACCGCCCAGACGCCCGGGACGTTGGTCCGCATGGCTTCATCCACGGCGATGAAGCCGCCTCGCTCGGTGACCTTGACCCCGGCCTTGTCGAGCCCGAGATCCTCCGTGTTGGGAACCCGCCCGACGGCCGAGAGCACGTAGTCGACTTCCAGGGTGTGGGATTTGCCCTTGCGGTCCGTGAAGGCGATCGAGACGCCGTCGTCCTCGACCGTGGTGGACTCCACGCGCGCGCCGGTGTGGATGTCCATCCCCCGCTTCTTGAAGGATTGCGCCACCACGCGGGATGAATCCTTGTCCTCCAGGGGAAGCACGCGGTCCATCACTTCGATGACCGTGACCTTGGTGCCGTACGCATCGTAGATGTCGGCGAACTCCATCCCCACCGCGCCCGCGCCCACCACCACGAGCGTCTCCGGGGCATCCTTCTGGAAGAGCGCGCCGGTCGAGGACCAGATCCGCTCCTCGTCGATCTGCAGGAAGGGGAGGCTGCGCGGACGCGACCCGGTGGCGATGATGATGTCGCGCGCGGTGAGGACCTGCTTTTCGCCGTCCTTGTCGACCTCGACCTTGCCGCCGCCGAGGAGGCGCCCGTAGCCCTCCACGTGGGCGACCTTGTTCTTGCGCAGCAGGAAGCTGACGCCCTTCGACAGGCGGTTGGCAACGGTGCGGCTGCGCTTCTGCGCCGGCCCGAGGTCCGCCGTGAACCCGTCGAACGAGATTCCGTGCCCGCCCGCGTCCTGGAGCTCGTTGACCATCAGCGCACTGCTCAGGAGCGCCTTGGTCGGGATGCAGCCGATGTTCAGGCACACGCCTCCCAGCTTGTCCGTCTCGACACAGGCCGTCTTCAGGCCGAGCTGGCCAGCGCGGATCGCCGCGACGTAGCCGCCCGGGCCGCCGCCGATCACGACAACGTCGAAGTCCGTTCCTGCTGCGTTCTTGTCCGCCAAGGGATTGCCTCCGGGGAAGGTGAGATGGGTCGGTAGGATGCGGAATTTAGCAGGCTGCGGGCGAATCCGCGCGAGCGAACACGTGGCCCGCAGTCGTACTCGAACACCCCCGTGGATCCCTTGTACTGGATCATGGTGCGACTCCCGCCCGAGACCTAAATCAGAATCGCCGCAGGCTCTTCGAGGAATGACTTCAGCGTGGCCAGGAAGCGGGCGCCCTGGGCGCCGTCGATCACGCGGTGATCGCAGCTCATCGTGATTCGCATCCGCGGTTGGACCACCACCTCACCCTTCACCACCACCGCACGTTCCTCCACCGCGCCGACCGCGATGATGCCGGCCTCCGGTGGATTGATCACCGCGGTGAACTCCTCAATCCCGAACATGCCGAGGTTGGAGATCGAGAAGGTCGATCCCGTGTATTCGTGCGGCTGAAGCTTTTTTTCGCGTGCGCGGCCGGCCATTTCGCGCACCTCGGCGCCGATCTGCGCCAGCCCCTTGGCGTGCGCGTCCCTGACCACCGGCGTGATGAGCCCGTCCGGCACCGCCACCGCCACCCCCATGTGCACCCGGTTGAAGACGCGGATCGAACTGCCCTGCCACCAGGCGTTGCACTCCGGATGGTGGGTCAGCGCGGCCGCCGTCGCCTTGATGACGAGGTCGTTGACCGACGCCTTGGCGCCCTGCGCCACCAGGATCTGGTTGACCCGGGCCCGCGCTGCAAGTGCCCGCGTCATGTCCACGTCCACGGTGAGAAAGAAGTGCGGCACCGGCCCGAGCGACTCGGTCAGGCGGCGCGCGACGGTCTTGCGCATCTGCGACAGGGGGACGTCCGCAAACTCTTCGCCGGGCGGCACGACAGGCGCGACGGCGGGCGCGGGTGCAGCCACTGCCGGTGCGGCCGCCGCGGCCGCCGCCGCCATCTCGACGTCCCGCTTGACGACCCGTCCGCCGGGTCCCGTGCCCTGAACGGCCGCGATCTCCAGTCCGAGTTCGCCGGCCAGGCGTTTCGCGAGCGGCGAAGCCTTCACGCGCCCGGTGGGGGCCGCGGGCTGGGCGGGCGTTGTGCCCGGGATCGGGGCGGGCGTCCCGCTCGACGCCGGGCTTCCGGTCTGGGCCGGAGTCGCGACTGGGACTGCAGTCCCCGAACTCGCGGCCGTTTCCGCCACCGGGCCAGCCGTCGCGCCCGCCTCCCCCCCCCCCCCGTCCCCCAGCCCCGCCAGCAGCGCGGCGATGTCCTCGCCCTCCGGCGCGATCACCGCGATCACATCGCCCACCGGCGCGGTTCCGCCCTCGCCGACCAGGATCTTCCTGAGGGCGCCATCCCCGCGCGCCACCAGCTCCATCGTCGCCTTGTCGGTCTCGATCTCGGCGAGGATGTCGCCCTGCGCGACCGCGTCCCCCTCGCCCTTCAGCCACCTGACGACCTGGCCCTCCTCCATCGTGGGCGAGAGCGCTTCCATGTGGACCCTGGTTGCCATCACGAGCTCCCCGCGGGCAGGTACAGCACCTTCTTGCACGCTTCCACCACGTTCCGGGCGCCGGGCTTCGCGAGCTGCTCCAGGTTCTTCGCGTACGGCATGGGCACGTCGGCCTGGGTCACCCGCATCACCGGCGCGTCGAGGTCGTCGAAGGCCTCCTCCTGGATCAGCGCGACGATCTGCGCGCCCACCCCCGCAAAGGGCCACCCCTCCTCGAGGTAGACGACGCGGTTCGTGCGGGCCACCGTCTCCAGGATCGCATCCATGTCGAGCGGGCGGAGCGAGCGCAGGTCGAGGACGTCGGCCTCGATGTCTTCCCGGGCGAGCATGGTGGCGGCCTGCAGCGCCACGTGCACCATCTTCCCGTGCGTGATGATGCTCACGTCGCCGCCGGAGCGCTTCAGGTCGGCCACGCCCAGCGGGATCACGTACTCTTCGTCGGGAACCTCGCCGCGGACGTTGTAGAGCAGCTCGCCCTCCATCACCGCGACCGGATCGTCGTCGCGGATGGCGGCGGCGAGCAGGCCCTTGGCGTCGGCGGGGGTCGCCGGAGTGACCAGCTTCACGCCGGGCGCGTGCACGTAGTAGGTCTCGCACGCCTGGGAGTGCTGGGCCGAAAGCTGCAGCGCCGCGCCGGTGGGCCCGCGGAAGACGATCGGGACCGAGATGTGGCCGTTCGACATGTAGAACATCTTGGCGGCGTTGTTGATGACCTGGTCGAGCGCGAGGAAGGAGAAGTTGAAGGTCATGAATTCGCAGATCGGACGCAGGCCGGTCGTCGCCGCGCCGATACAGAGTCCCGCAAAGCCCAGTTCACTGATCGGCGAGTCCACGACCCTCCGGTCCCCGTAACGGGCCAACATCCCGCGCGACACCTTGTATGCGCCGTCGTATTCGGCGACCTCTTCGCCCATGAGAAAGACCGAATCGTCCCGGTCCATCTCCTGGCACATGGCGGCGTTGAGCGCGTCTCGGTAGGTCATTTCAGCCATTGGCGTGGCCTCCTGGGCCGCCCGCCTGACCGCCGGCCGCCAGCCTGCCGCCCGCCGCCGGACCGGGCCCCCTGCCATCCAGGAAGAGCCGCCCGTGCTGGTTGATCTCGGCGTAGACGTGGTCGTAGAGGGTCGAGGGGTCGGGGATCGGGGAAGCCTCTGCGAATTCCGCGGCGTCCTCGCAGATCGCGCGCACCTCGGCGTCCATCGCCTCCAGCTCCGCCTGGGACAGCAGATCCGCCTCCATCATGCGGTCGCGCAGGATCTTGATCGGGTCCTGCTCCTGCACATGGGACTCGACCTCCTCCTTCGACCGGTACGTCCCCGACACCGGATCCGACATCGAATGGCCCCGGAAGCGGTAGGTCTCGGCGTTGACGAACTGGGGGCCCGCGCCCCCGCGCACGCGTTCCGCCATATCGGCGAAGAACCGGTACGTCTCCAGCACGTCCTGGCCGTTGACGGTGTGGGCCGGGATGCCGTAGGCGCCCGAGCGTGCCTCCATCTCCGTCGCGGAGACGCGCGAAAAGGCGGTGCCCATGCCGTAGCCGTTGTTCTCGACCACGTAAATGACCGGAAGCTGCCAGATCGCGGACATGTTGAGCGACTCCAGGAAGACGCCCTGGTTGACGGCCGCGTCGCCCATGAAACACACGCAGACCTGGTCTTCGCCCCGGTACCGGATCGCCCAGCCCAGTCCCGCGCCGATCGGAATCTGGCCGCCGACGATGCCATGCCCGCCCATGAAGCCCACGGTCGGGTCGAAGAGGTGCATCGAGCCGCCCCGTCCGCCGGAGCAGCCGTCGACGCGTCCGTAGAGTTCGGCCATCGCCGCCCGGGGCGTAATCCCCTTGGCGATCGCAAGCGTGTGGTCACGGTAGGCGGTGATGATCGGGTCATCCGCGCGGAGCGGTCTGGTGGCGCCCGCCGCGAGCCCCTCCTGCCCTATGTGCAGGTGACAGAAGCCGCCGATCTTCCCGATCGCGTAGGCCTCTTCGGCCTTCTCCTCGAAGCGGCGGTAGAGGAGCATGTCCGCGAGCAGGGAGTGCAGCTCCTCTCTGGTGAACCCCTCGATAACATCGCCGGGTGCATCGTCCTGTTCCCCGGCGGCACCGGAACGGTCTCCGTTCGTGGCCCTGGACTCCATCTCCTTCGTGGCTTGCAGCATGGTCGGTCAGCCTCCCATCACGCGGAGCTGAATCAGACTCGGGTTCTCCGCCGGAGCCGGCACATCCGCCTCCATCACCGCCTGGATCCTGCCCGGCCCGCCGGCTTCGACCTCGCGCGCCTGTTCCTTCGCGTGGTAGCTGGAGCGGACCAGAGGACCGGACTCCACATGGCGGAACCCGTACTCCTCTTCGCCGATCCGCTTCCAGTCCGCGAACTCGTCGGGCGTCACCCAGCGGGCCACCGGGATGTGCTGAGCGGACGGCCGCAGGTACTGACCCAGCGTGAGGATGTCGACCGCGGCCTCGCGCAGGTCGGCCATCGACCGCCGGATCTCGCCGGCCTTCTCGCCCATCCCGAGGATGATTCCGGTCTTGGTCAGCATCGAGGCATCGATGCGCTTTGCGCTCCCCAGGTACGAGATCGACCGCCAGTAGCGGCCGCCGGGCCGCACATCGGGGTGTAGCCGTTCGACCGTCTCGAGGTTGTGGCCCAGGATGGCCGGGCGGGCGTCCATCACCGCGCGCAGCGCGTCCTCGTCGCCCTTGAAGTCGGGGATGAGCACCTCGACCGAGCAGCCGGGAACCCGCGCGCGCACCTCGCGGATCGTCGCGGCGTAGATGCTGGCGCCGCCGTCGGCGAGCTCGTCCCGGTTCACCGAGGTGATGACGACGTGGTCGAGATCCATGGCGGCGATCGTGTCGGCAACGCGGCGCGGCTCGTCGAGGTCGAGTTCGGTGGGCATCCCGTGCGCGACCGCGCAGTACTTGCAGGCCCGCGTGCACACGTCGCCCAGGATCATGAAGGTGGCCGTGCCCGCTTCCCAGCACTCGCCGATGTTGGGGCAGCCCGCCTCCTCGCAGACCGTGTGCAGCGACTGGCTGCGCATCAGCCTCTTCAGCCGCAGGTAGTTGGGTCCGCCCGGCGAACGCACCTTCAGCCACGACGGCTTGCGCGACGTGATCGGGATGGTGTCGATCCCGCAATGGGCCCGGATGCTGGATGAGCCCTTCGGCTTCACCCGGCCGGTGTCCTTGCCCGCGGGAGCGTACCCGCCCTGTCCATTCGCTTCCGTCACAGTCACTTCCGGTGAATCTCCGCTGATCGGTCTGGCCTGCGCGCCGGTCCGGCTGCCGCCTCGGCGCGTTGTCCCGCCGGCGCCTGCGGGGGGTCGATCCCCGGCGCGCGGGGCCGTAAATCATAAGAAAGTCGGCCGGATCGCACCATCGCTATCTGAGCACATACGCTACCCCCAAGCCCAAAAAGGTGCCCACCGCATAGCCGAAAAGGCCCACAACCACCCCCGGCAGCACAAGGTGGCGCCACTCGCGCGAGATCGCCACCGCCAGCGCGCTCGAAGGCCCGCCGACCGCGGCCTGCGACGCGACCGAGACCGTCCCGATGTCGAGGCGCAGCAGCTTGCCCCCGCCGAAGACGACGACACCGTGGACGGCCACGACGATCAGCGTGAAGAGGAAGACGTCGACGCCCACCGCGGCGATCTCCGAGGCCCTCGACAGGATGCCGATCAGCACGAAGAAGAAGTGGAGGCCCACCGACCCGAGCTGCATCGCGCCGCGGGCGTCGCGGAAGAGCGGCGAATGGCCGAGTGCCAGTGCCAGTACCGTCAGCCAGACGATCGAGGGGATCCCCGGAACCGCCTCGCCGAGCCACCCGGCGGCGAAGACGAGGATGAGGCCGGCCGCGACCAGGTTGCCGATCGCCAGCGCCGAGAGTCCCTCGCGGGCGAAGTAGGGGTGATCGCGGTGGCGCTCGGCGGCTGACGGAGCGGCGGCAGGTGCGGACGGGGCGGCCTCGGGCCGGGCGTGCGCGGCGCCGGGCTCCTCTGTCGAGGCCGGCGGCGCGCCGCTTCCCGCCGACGCGGCCCCCGGCACCGGCGCGTAATATCGCCCGAGCCAGATCGGCAGCATGAGCGTCGCGCCGAGCCAGAGAGCCGTCACCACGGCATCGGCGGCGTTCAGGCCCGCGAACAGCGCCCCGGTGAGGCCCAATTCACGCCCGACCGACACGAAGTTGACCGAGCCGCCGGAGTAGGTGCCGGTCAGGGCGCCGGCGATCCGCCAGGTGTCGTCCCCGAAGCGGGTCCCGTAGATGAACGCGGCCACAAACGCGCCGAGGATGGTGCCCAGCACCGCGATCCCGAAGGCGCCGATCATGCGTGGCCCCGCGTTCGCCAGATCGCGCAGGTCGACGGACAGCAGCAGCCAGGCGATGGACACGGAGGTGACCGGGCCCAGCACGGCGTCGTACACCGGGGAGGCCACGGGCACGAGGCCGGTGTTCGAGAGGATCGCGCCGAAGATGATGGCCATCATCGACGCGCCGACCTTCCCCAGCGCGGGGAAGCGGTAGTCGAGCCAGAAGGCCAGCGCCGTGCACCCGGCGATGAGGGTGGCGAGCGCGAGAGGGGCCTGGATCATGGGGTCACTGGCGTCCGCTGGCCAGGTATTCGGCGGCCTCCCCGCGGAGCACCGGCAGGAGGGGTGCGTGGCCCCCCTCGCCCGTGCCATACTCGACCAGCTCGGCGCGTGATTCTTCTTCGTAGACGTCCACGAGCGTCTGGTAGTGGGCGCGGGCCTTCGCTTCATCGTCGAGCAGGATTGCGGCTTCCGCGGCCGCGGCGAGGCAGAGCAGGTGCGTCGGCCTGACCGCGAGCCCGGCTTCAGCCACCCGGAGCGCCGCGGTGCCGTCGCCGCCCTGGGCGTGGAGGAGCGACAGGTGGAAGCGGTCGTCCAGCGACAGCGCGGGGATCAGGTCGTACGCGGCGATGGCCATTGGCAGGAACTGTGCCGCCTCCAGCTGGTTGCCGGCTTCTACGGCGGTCATCACCCGGGTGAAGAGACGGTTGGCCGCTTGCCTCGGCGTCATGGACCCGAGGTCGACCCTGGAGGTTGGGCCGAGGGGTGTGGCGGACCCCGGTGCGCCTCCGGCCGGCGCGGACGGCGAGCCCTCGTCGCCCGGGGTGCTCCCGTCACCCCCGACCCGCAAAACGACCACCACGACGAGAACGAGCCCGAAGAGCACGGCGGCGGCAACCACTACGCGGTTGTTGGAAGCGCTGAAGGGCGCACGCTTCGCTTGCAGGGCCTCGCCGCACTGGATGCAGAATCGGTCGCCCGCCTCTGAGGGGGCGTCGCACGCCGGGCAGGGCGGGCCGCGCATTGCCCCTCCGCAGCGCGAGCAGAAGTTGGCCGTGGCGCTCTCGGGATGCTGGCACCGCGGGCAGGACACTTCCGCTGCGGGCGTCATCCGATGAGCCTCCCGCCCGAGATCGCGTTGAAGAAGAGCGGCCAGGTCACGATGCTCTGGCCGCGGTAGTTGGGCTGGAACCCGAAGAGGATCACTTCGCCGCGACCGATCCGGGCGCGCAGCAGCGCCCCTTGTCCGGCCAGCCTTTCCCGGCCCAGAACCCAGCCCGCCACCACCGGGTCGTCCGGCGAGTAGCGTCCCAGCACCTCCACCCGGTCGTCGCCGACCGCAAAGCCGCGGCTGCTGCGCCAGTACCACGCCTCGGTGGAACCATCATAGCCGGCGGTGACGGGATCGGACTCCAGGTCGACCCGCAGGATCGATCCCGGGACGTAGAACTCGGTGTTGTCGAGCCCGTCGACGGGGTTGGCGACATCCAGCCCGAAGAGGCCGATCGCGAACTCCGCCGCCTCCTCCATCACGATCAGACGCCCCCCGGACTCGACGAATTCGCGGACCGCCGCACGGCCCTCCTCTCCGATCCCCCCGGTGTATCGATCCGGCAGCGACCCCGGCGCGTTGCCCTGGCTGATCGAGCGGTCCGACTGGCTCTGGAAGATCAGCACGTCGTAGTCGGCGCCAAGCCCGCCCTGCCGGATGCGCGCGTCGTGCAGCGAGTCGTAGCGCATGCCGTGCTGGTCGAGCATCCACCGTGTCCACCCCGCGATCATCGGCTCCTGGTAGCCCTTGTACATGCCGACTCTCGCGGCATCCGGCCCGGTCAGCTCGTCCGGGAGCGAGTAGTCGACCGACTGGTCCTCGATCGGGTCGCTCAGCGCCACCTCGGGTGCGGCGTCCAGCGCGTGCGCCTCCACGCCCATCAGGAGCGGAAGCGTGTGCGCGGTCACGTCGTACGGACGCTTCGGCGGACCGCCCGGGTACTCGCGCAGGTCCGGGTATTCCTGCACGGTCAGCAACGTCTGCGCGAAGGCGGCGTACGGCTGGCGCATGAGGACGACATGCGACCCGGCCGGGTACGTCACGCCCGCCGCGGCGAAGGCCTCCCCGGCGCGCCTCACCTCCACATCGCCCATGGTGAGGGTGCGGAGAAGGCTCTGCACCCCGACCACGTTCTCCTGCCCGGCGGGGATCACCCACGCGGCCGGCCAGCTGTCCCAGCCCTCGACCGCCCGCTCGTTCACGCGGTAGAAGTTCTCGAGCCAGAAACGCCGGTTCTTCGCGGCGTTGACCAGCAGCGCCATCGCGCCCGAGAACTGGTACTCGACGATATCCGGAAGGCCCCACTCCCCCCCTTCCCACGGCCAGGGGAAATTCCACGCCGCCTGCGAGGCGTCGTACTCCCGCCCGCCCTGCACCACCTCGCGCGGCACGAGCACCGTCGTAGCCAGCTGGGCCGACGCCGTTTCGCTCAGGATGCGCGCGCCCCCGTGATAGTGCATGTAGGCGCGCCCGGGGTGGAATCCGTCGTAGATCGCGTTGATCACCACGCCGCGCTTGCCCTGCGAGGTCAGCTCGGCGGCCATGTACGCGCCCAGCTGGTTGACCGCGCTTACCAGCCCGGGGTCCACGTTCGGCTCGATCGGGTCGATGTACGGCGGGAAGAAGATGCGGGCGCCGCTGCCGCCCATCTGGTGGATGTCGTGCACGATCTGAGGGTGCCAGTCGTTCTGCGCCCGCACCGTGTGCTGCGTCTCCTTCTGGTAGAAGGTGTACCAGTCGCGGTTGTTGTCGTGCCCGACGTAGAAGTGGTAGAGCCAGGGCGGCGAGCGTCCGTCGTACTCGGTGCCGGCGTACTCGTTGTAGAAGTCGTTGACCCACTGCGTGCCGTCCGGGTTCAGCGACGGGATCTGCAGGAGGATGACGTTGTCGAGGATCTCCTGCACGCGCTCGTCGGTCGACGAGGCCATGTGGTGGGCGAGTTTCGCGGCCGCCTGCGCGCTTCCCACCTCGGTGGAGTGGATCGCGTGGGTGATCATCACCACCGTGCGGCCCTCGTCCAGCAGCGCTTCGAGATCGTCGCCGGTGGAGATGGTGCGGGGGTCGGAGAGGCGGCGCTGGACTGCGTGCAGCTCGGTCAGCCGCGCGTGGTTCGCAGGGCTGGTAATGGTGAGCATGACG
Organism: Gemmatimonadota bacterium; assembly: GCA_026713345.1. Taxonomy (GTDB): domain Bacteria; phylum Gemmatimonadota; class Gemmatimonadetes; order Longimicrobiales; family Gaopeijiaceae; genus Bin94. The sequence goes on from JAPOOQ010000601.1 coordinate 10,240, forward strand.
AATGGGCGCCCCATGGTGGTGGGGCCGAGGGTGTCGACGGCGACGCGGTCGCTGGTGCGCGCGAGGGCCTCGTAGTACGCGGTGAGGTCGTCCCAGTTCGCGAGCCTTCCCGCCGTGCCGATGTCGAAGCCGAAGTGGGCGGTGGGGGTGGGGACCTGGCCGTTCAGCGGCGCGGGCCCCGTGAGGATGGCCGCCGAGAGCGCGAGGATGGTCGCCGTGGAGGCACAGGTGGCCGCCGTGGGCGCGACGAGGGTCGCCATGCGCGTCAGGATGGCCGGCGAGCGCACGGCGATGGCCCGCGCGCGCCCGACCATGGCCAATGTAGCCGCGACCGGGGTTGTGCTGCGCGCCCCCGCCTTGGAACCTCTTCCGGCAAACCGGTTTCTCATTCTGTCTTCCTTCCTCGGAATCCGTTGTTACGACGCGTCAAGCGCTGGTGGCGCGTTTCTCGGCGGGCAATCCGCGCGCAATCGAGCGGCACAGCGCATCGGGACGCCTCGCGGGATGCTACTGTCCCGTAGGCGAGTCTACGAAACGGCCTTCGATTCCGAAACGGTCCGTCAGGATTTCGGCGATCCTTGCGACCCCGAATGTCTCCGTTTCGTAGTGACCGCCCAAGAGAACCGTGACCCCCAGTTCGGCCGCGTCGATCGCGTGATGGTGCTGCGCCTCGCCGGTCACCAGAACGTCCACCCCCGCTTCGGCAGCTTCCTCCAGCGTGGACGCCCCGGAGCCGGTGACGATGGCCGCCGACCGGACCGCAGTGGGACCTCCGGGGAGGGTCGTGACCTCGCGCCCGAGCACCTCCGCGAGCTCTGCGCGGAAGTCCCCAAGCGCCTGCTGGGCCCTGCGCACCGTCCCCCTCCAACCGACGTGCGTTCCCTGGTAGTCGCCGAAGGGCTCAAGGTCCGCAAGGCGCAGTCTTCTGGCCAGGACCGCGGCATTCCCCACATCCGGATGCCTGTCCAGGGGAAGATGCGAGCTGTACAGCGCCGTCCGGCCTTCGATGAGCGCCTTGATGCGACGGAACCGCGGGCCGGTCAACGGGCGAAGTCCGCCCCAGAACAGGCCATGGTGGACGATCAGGAGATCGGCCCACCAGGTCACGCCCTCGATGACGGCTTCGCTGGCGTCCACCGCCACCGCGAACCGCTTCACCGACTCGGGGCCTGCGACCTGCAGGCCGTTCAGGGCGCCCGGATAGTCCGGCGTCTGCTCGCTATCGAGGTAGTCGTCGAGAAAGCGGGTGATCTCCGCGAGGGGTACGCCCGGACGGGTGGCCAATCGGCTACGCGCTGACCTTGCGCTTCTGGCCGGATCCGAAGAGGGAGCCGTTCTTGCCGGTCTTCTTCGTTTCCGAAGCGCGTTCGGTCGGCGCGGCTGCGGGAACGGGGGCCTGGCGGCCCACCGCGACAGTCCCGTTCACGATCGCGCCCTCGTCAAGCTTCATGCGCGCGGTATTTATTTCACCGTCCACCACCGCGCTGGCCTCGAGTTCGAGACGCGATTCGATCATGAGCGTTCCCTTGACCGACCCCGCGATCTTGGCATCCGCAGTCTGGATGTCACCGGTCACGCGCCCGCTCTTGCCGATCACCACCCCCTTCTTGGCCCGGACCGTACCCTCCACCGTACCTTCGATTCGGATGGTGTGGGCGGAATCGCAATCGCCCACGATTTGCATGCCGGCGCCTATGATCGATATGACGTTTTCCGTGGGAGGTGGCATGTTCCGCGTCTTCGCCATGGCTAATGCTGCCTTTGCTGGTTGGGTGTCGTGTTGCGTTTCGGGTGGCTGCCTACCGGGCCCGGGGTGGTGAAACCATCGAGAGCGGGTCGATCGGTCTTCCATTCCTCAATATCTCAAAATGCAGATGCGGTGCGGTAGACCTGCCGGTCGAACCGGTCAAGCCGATCACCTCGCCCTGCCGCACCCTTTGGCCGCGCTCGACGGCCAGGTAGGACGCGTGACCGTAACGTGTCCACTGGTTGTCGCCGTGGTCAATAAGAACGAAGAGACCGTACACGGGATCTCGCGCAGCTTCGATCACCTCGCCACCCCCGGCCGCCCTGATATAGGACCCGCTCGGGACGGCGATGTCCACGCCCGGGTGGTCCCCCTGGGAGCCGTCCAGTAGCGATTGCGTGACGAATCCAGCTTCGGTGAGGGGCCACAGCGTCGGCGATGTCACCGTGTCACCGGCGATAGGACCGCGGACCCTTCGCCCTGTGCCACCCGGAAGCGGGAGCCAGAGTCTGGCGTCTACAGGTTCATCCGCACCGAACATACTCCGAACACGGTCCTGCCTCGCTTCGAGGTTCGCGAGCATGCCGACGAGGACATCGATGCTGTCGCTGCGGGCACGGAGCGCGGCTACCTCCCGCTCGAGATCGTCGGCGGTCGACGCGCGGTGTGCAATCGAGCCCCAACTCACGACCATGGCAATCAACCCCAGCCCGAGAACCAGGGCCAGCACCTGATACGCCAGAACGCGCCGGGCGGTGAGGAAGACCAGCCGGGGCTCGACATCGCCCTTGCGGCGGATCCGGATGGCCAGCCACCGTCCCTCCCGCCGTCCTTTGCCCCATTCCCGCCAGTTCATCCCACGACCTCGCCAGCTTCACGTCCGGTCACGGCGGCGAACACTCGCTCCAGATCGCGGGCTCCCTGGAACGGGATCCTGATGGCGCCCTTGCCCTTGCCCTTCCACTGGATCTTCACCCTTGTCCCCAGGTGGTCTCCCAACGCTTCCTCCAGCGCCCCGACGGCCGGATCCTGCTTCAGGGACTCGCCGGGCCGGGGGTCGTCGTCGGGCGTTCCGGGGTTCAGGCGGTCCCGCACCCGCTTCTCGGTCTCTCTCACGGACCAGTCACCGGCAACCGCCTCGCGGGCCAGGTCGGCCGCCTTGATCGGGTCCTCGATCGCCAGGATTGCGCGCCCGTGTCCCATGGAAAGCGCGCCTTCGTCCATGAGGCGGCGAACCGACGGGGGGAGGGATGCGAGGCGCATCACGTTGGCAACCGTTGACCGGCTTTTCCCGACCGAGTCCGCGATTTCCTGCTGGGTGTACCCGAAGTTATCCCGAAGTGTCTGGTACCCGTCACACTCCTCCAGAGGGCCCAGTTCCTCGCGCTGCAGGTTCTCCACGAGTGCGAGCACCAGGAGAGAGCGGTCGTCGACATCCCGGACCTGCGCGGGAATGTCGGTCCAACCGAGCTGCTGCGCGGCCCGCAGCCTGCGTTCCCCCGCCACCAGCTCATAGCTGCGCCTTGAAGCGGTGAGGCGCACCACGATCGGCTGGAGGAGGCCGTTGGCCTTGATCGACGCGGCCAGCTCGGTCAGCTCCTCGGTCCGGAATGTGCGCCGGGGCTGGTACGGGTTGGGGGCGATGGCGCGTGTCGCGATCCGTGCCGGGCCGGCAGCCTCCCCGCGCTGTGGGACGCCGCCTTCCTGGATATAGTCGCCCAACAGGGCTTCGAGGCCTCGACCGAGGCGATCACGACCGGTCATGGCAGTTCAACTCCGGCGTTAGGGGGTGGGCTTCCGGGGCGGCGGGGGTCCGGTTCCGTCCCGCGCCTGCGGCCCCGTCCTGCTCAGTACCTCTCTCGCCAGGGCCGCGTACCGTCGTGCGCCGATTGATGTAGGGCTGTAGTCCGCTACCGACAGACCGAATCCCGGTGCTTCCGCGATGCTGACGTTCCTGGGTATGACGGTTTCGAAGACGCTGCGACCAAAGTACCGCTTGGCTTCCGTTGCAACCTGGCGCGACAGGCTCAGGCGCTGATCGAACATCGTCAGCAGGACGCCTTCGATCTCCAGCCCCGGGTTGAGGCCGCGCTGAACGAGGCGGATTGTGTTGAGGAGTTGGCTCAGACCCTCAAGTGCGTAGTATTCGCATTGGATCGGGATCAGAACCGAGTCAGCGGCCGCCAGTGTGTTGAGGGTGAGGAGTCCCAGCGACGGCGGGCAGTCAATCAGGATGTAACGGTAGTCCTCGGCGACCGGCGCGAGGGATTCCCGCAGGAGCGTTTCCCGATCCTGCACCCCCACGAGCTCAACTTCGGCCCCGACCAGGTCGCGATTCGCCGGGACGAGGCTGAGGGTAGCGTACCCCTTGGGACGATGGATCGCCCGGAAGGCGGGAAGGCCCCGGACGAGCACGTCGTAGACTGTCGGGACGTTGTCGCGATCCACGACGCCCAGGCCGCTCGATGCGTTGCCCTGCGGGTCCATGTCGACGATGAGCACCTGTTTGCCCTCGCGGGCGAGCGCGCCCCCGAGGTTGACCGCCGTGGTCGTTTTTCCAACGCCACCTTTCTGGTTTGCCAGCGCGATAATGCGTGTCAATGGACGCCCGGGGTCGGATGCTGTTGCGGGAGCGGTTCGTTTTCGGCTTGGGGGTCGTACTGTGGCGAAGTCGGCACCCCCGCAATATAGCATAGCCCCCGGCCGCGTCACTGTTTCACGTGGAACAATTTGATGATCGCTCGCGCTGACTGATCATCGCCGAGCGTGTCAAGTGGGCTATTCTGATGATCGGCTCGCGCTGGTGATCATCGTGGAGCGTTCCAAGTGGGCAAGTTCGGGACGATCGCTCGCGCTGAAAAGAGGAGGAGTGAAAGTGACGTGCCGCTCCGGCACCCCATCCGGAACGTTCCACGTGGAACAATCGGGTGAA
>JAPOOQ010000602.1 GCA_026713345.1 Gemmatimonadota bacterium
CTGTTCCATCTCTTCGTCGGTCAGCATCCCGGGCATGTGCATCGCGTGCGCGGGACCGTGAATCGTCAGATGGCCCGCTTCGACGTGAATCTCGGGCACCTCGAGCTCACGGTCGCGCAGCCAGGTCTGCATGAGGTTGATCTCGTCCTGCTGCGCATTGATGATCCGGGCACAGAGCGTCCGGATCGTTTCGCTGGCGCCGTTGTCGGGCGCGATCCCGCACATGGCCAGCGCCTGTGCGTGGTGATTGATCATCCCGGTCATGAAGTGGACGTCGGCCTCGTGGTAGTACATCAGGGCGCTGTCCATCCTGGCGCGGTAGATGGCCTCCAGGCGCGTGGCGGTGGCCGCGTCGGGGCGGGTAACGTCGGGGCCGGGCTCGGTGGACGGCGTTTCGGCTGGCGAGGCCTCGGCGGGAGGCGCGGGTGTGCCGCCGGATCCCCCGGGGCACCCCTGGATCGCGGCGCCGAGCATCGCGGTAAGGAAAAAAGTGCGGCTGATCATGGGCATATCATGGCTGGACCGCAGGGATGATTGACCCCCGGCGGTGCGCGAGCAGTATCGATCCGGGAATCATACGGTGACCGGGTGCGTGCCCGCCAGCCCTGGCCCCGTGGGGCCGGAGGGCTGGCGGGTCGCGAACCGAACCGGGGGGTGCTATCCTTCGTCCGTCAGGCGCTGAACCGCGTCCGCCAGCTTCTCGACCTTGTCAGGGTCACCGGAGCCGTCTGCAATTGACGCAAGCGAAGCCGCCAGACCGCGCAAGGTGTCCCGCCTGGCCACCCCCGACCCCTGCTCGGCCGAATCGAGTGCACTGCGTGCCGACGCGATGAACTGCGCCTGCAGCCCGTGCCACCGTTCGAGCTGGTCCAGGTAGGCCCGCGCCAGCGCGAAGGTCGCCGGCCACTCGTAGATGGGCTGGCCCTGCGAGTTCAGGTGGGTGAGCTGCACCGAGTTTGCCGCGTCGATCTCGTTCTGGGTCAGGGATTCGCTGGCAACGAGGCCGAAGATGTCGAGGCCGCGCGTGATCTCGGAGTTGACGATCGCTCCGTTGTACCAGTAGACCGACCAGCTGCCGGCCATCATCATCCGCTCGGCGTCGAGGGGGCCGCGGTCGTGGAACCCGATCTCGACGGGGTTGGCGGGATCGGTCCAGTCGATCAATGAGATGCCGCCCTGGTACCACCCCTGGATCAGGATGTCGCGTCCCGGCACCGGGATCAGCGAACCGTTGTGTGCTACGCAGTTCTCCTGCGCGGTCTGCGGGGCTGGAAGCTTGTAGTAGCTCTGGAAAACCATCTCGCCGTCTTCGATTGTGAAGATCGCGTTCGCGCCCCACTCCATCGGATCGCCTTCGCGGCACCTCGGGCCTCCCCCTCCACCCCACTCGTCGGTGAACATGATGGTCGTGCCGTCGTTGTTGAAGGTGGCCGAGTGCCAGTAGGAGAAGTTGGAATCGGCAACGGCGGCCAGACGGTTCGGGTTGGCGGGGTCGCGGATGTCCAGCAGCATTCCATAGCCCTCGCAGGCGCCGCCCGCCAGGCCGATCGCGGGGTAGACGGTGATGTCGTGGCACTGGGTAGGGCCGCCGCCGCCACCGCCACCGCCAGTCATCGTGGCGATCATGTTCGTGAACATTTCGCGGAAGGCGGCGCTGTCAGCTGCGGTGGCCGGGCCCTCTCCCCCGCGCGCCTCGACGATGCTGTCGAGCTGTGGCGTGACGAACTGGTCGGGCAGGACGATGGTCTGACCCTGAAACTCGAACACGAACGCGCCAGCCGCGCGCGCCGCCTCGATCTGGGCACGCTGTGCCTCCGCCTGCTCCCCTGTCTCGTCGACCGGCGACGGCCCGTGCCTCGGCGGCGCAACCAGGTCTTCGAAGATCCGGGGCGAGCTTACGATTGCCGCAGAAGCGGGATCTGCGAGCGGAACGCGGATTACCTCGATCCGGAAGAGTGCCGTGTTGGGGTCTTCTTCCGGCAGAGCGCCCGAGCAGCCGGGCAGTTCCTCGGGGGGCCGCACCGGGGCCGACCCGGAGACGTAGATGTACACGTTCTCCATGTCGCCGGGATGCTCCAGAACGGTGTGCGTGTGCGAGCCCCGACAGGTCTGCACGTTCGCCACGTACTCGGGATTCGCAATATCGGAGATGTCGAAGATGCGGATGCCGCGGAGCCGCTCGTGGCTCACGGTCTCCTGGATCGGATCGTTGCCGCAGTCCAGCCGTCCGCCGAATCCCTCACCCGACACGAAGAGCAGGTTCTCGTACACCGACACGTCGCTCTGGGATGCCGGGCAGTAGAAGGTCACCACCGAGACGGGGTTGACCGGATCCGAGATGTCCCACACCTGGACCCCGTTGTAGTTGCCCTGGATGGCGTACTTGCCCGTAAAGGCGAGATCGGAGTTTGTGCTGCCCACGAAGCGTTCCTGCGGCGGCGTGGTCGACAGCATGCGCATGTTCCAGATCGCTTCGCCGGCGTCGAACATCCCCGGCGCGAGGCCGACACGTGGGTCCGGCATCGGTGCGTTGACCTGCAGGCCGGGCGGGTTGGTGAACTCGGCGGGCTCGAGCGCGTCGAGGAAGACGAACTGATCCTCGCGGGCCATGTCCTGCCCGGGACTTCCGCCCGACGGAGTCGCGCACCCGGACAGGGTGGCGAGCAGCGCCCCAAGCGGAAGAAGTGTGGTGAGGCGCATCCGGGCCCGTGAATGTTCGACTGCAGTGGAAGTCGGTGTCATGTTGCCTGTCCTTGTGGGTTGATCGTTGTGATTCGGTTCAGCCAGCCAGACGCTCAACGGCGTCGGCAAGTTTCTCTACCCTGCCGGAGTCCGCGGCGCCGGCCGCCTGCTCCCGCAGCGTGGTTGCCAAAGCAGTCAGCGCATCCCGCCGCGCCGTTCCCGCCGAGCCCTCGGCGTCGGCCAGCGCACCCCGCGCCGCCGCGACCTCGGCAGCCGGCAGCCCGTGCCAGCGCTCCAACTGGTCCAGGTAGGCCCGCGCCAGCGCGAACGTCGCCGGCCACTCGAAGATCGGCTGGCCCTGTGAATTCAGCTGGGTCAGCTGCACGGAATTGGCCGCGTCGATCTCGTTTTGGGTGAGCGCCTCGTTCGGGACGAGCCTCAGGATGTCGAGCCCGCGCGCGATCTCGGAGTTGACGATCACCCCGTTGTACCAGTAGACGGACCAGCTGCCGCCGGCCTCCATGCGCTCGGCGTTGAGCGGGCCGCGGTCGTGGTATCCGATCTCGACCGGGTTTGCCGGGTCGGTCCAGTCGATCAGCGAGATGCCCCCCTGGTACCAACCCTGAATCATGATGTCGCGTCCGGGCACCGGAATGAGCGAGCCGTTGTGGGCGACGCAGTTCTCCTGGTCGGTCTGCGCGGCCGGGAGCTTGTAGTAGCTCTGGAAGACCATCTCCCCGTCCTCGATCGTAAAGACCGCGTTGGCGCCCCACTCGACCGGGTCGTCCACGCGGCACTTGGGCGCCAGACCGCCGCCCCACTCGTCGGTGAACATGATCTTGCTGCCGTCGTTGCTGAAGGTGGCGGAGTGCCAGATCGAGAAGTTGGAGTCGGCCACCGCCTGGAGGCGGGTGGGGTTCGCGGGGTCGGTGATGTCCAGAAGCAGGCCGTAGCCCAGACACGCCCCTCCGGCCAGCCCGATTGCGGGGTAGACCGTGATGTCGTGACACTGGTTCGGGCCGGGGCGCGGCTCGTCGCCGCCGGCAGGGCGGCGGCCGCCCATCGGAGTCATCATTGCGGGCATCGAGGCCCGCGCCGCCGAAACCAGTTCGGTACGGAGCGCCAGGCTGTCCGCTGCAGTCGGCGCACCTTCTCCGCCTCGCGCGGCGACGATGCTGTCCAACCGCTCCCGTGCCTCCTCGGTGGGCATCGTGACCAGGACATCGTCCTCGTGTATCACCAGGTCGCCCCGCTCCCGTGCCTCCTCGGCGCGCTCCATCCGCTGCTCCTCACGGGCCAGCCGTCTCTCCTCCATCCTGGCCTCCATCTCCTCCCGCGCCCGGATGTCACCCGGCGCGAGCCCGTGCCTCGGCGGCGCGACCAGATCCTGGAAGATCCTCGGCGAGCTCACCACCGCGGCCGCCTCCGGATTGTCGAGCGGCACGCGGATCACCTCGGTGCGGAAGAGCGCCGAGTTGGGGTCCTCCTCCGGAGAGAACGCGGAACACCCCGCGAGCTCCTCGGAAGGCCGTACCGTGGACGAGCCGGACACGTAGATGTAGACGTTCTCGTCGTCGCCCGGGTGCTCCAGCACGGTGTGGGTGTGCGAACCGCGGCAGGTCTGCACGTTCGCGATGTACTGCGGATCGGCGATGTCGGAGATGTCGAAGATGCGAATCCCGCGAAGCCGCTCGTGGCTGACCGCGTCGCGCACCCCCTCGTCGCTGCAGTCCAGGCGGGCGCTGTTGTCCTCCCCGGAAACGAAGAGGAGGGTCCCGTACACCGACACGTCGCTCTGCGAAGCCGGACAGTTGTATGTGACCACCGACACAGGGCTCGCCGGGTCGGAGATGTCCCACACCTGAACCCCGTTGAAGTTGCCCTGGATCGCGTAGTTGCCGGTGAACGCCAGGTCCGAGTTGAAGCTCCCCAGGAACTCCTCCGGCGGCGGCGTGGTCGACACCAGCTCCAGATTCCAGCTCGCCTCGCCCGCGTCGAACATCCCGGCGGCGAGGCCGACCCGGGGATCGGGGGTGGGGGGATTGACCTGGAGGCCGCGCGGGTTCGCGTATGAGGGGCCTCCGCAGTTGAAGACGGCGGCGAGGACGACGGGGAACGTGAGCAGCGCGGCGAGTCGCGCCGGAGCGCTGCGGGCCGGCTTCTCGCTGGCGATCGGTCTCATGGGAACAGTCCTGAAGTGAGGTGGACCTGCGCGCCGGTACTTCGAGCCGGCGGGCAGGGACTCCATCGAGGCACGACTGGGAATCGAAGCAAGACTATACTAGAGCCCGGACTGGCGACTTTCCAGAAGCACAGGCCGGTCGGGCCTCGATGGCGAGCCAGGCAGCATCATCCAGACGGGGCGAGATGAGATCAAGCGGATCGACGAGGGCCAATACGATCAAGACTCCACCGGCCACCTCCGCCACCCGCATCGCGATCATCGTGGCCGTGGCGCACGGCATCAACGATGCCTACGCCTCCTTCGTTCCGCCGCTGCTCCCGCGCATCATGGACAGTCTTGGGCTGACGATCGCCGCCGCGGCCGCTCTCAGTTCGGCGTTCGCGATCGCCACCGCACTGCCCCAACCGCTGTTCGGGTATTTCGCCGACCGCTTCGGGCGGAGGGCTTTCGCGGTGGGGGGCGTGGTGACCGGTGCGGTTTTCGTCTCGCTGATCGGATTCGCGCCCTCCTTCTGGATCCTCTTCCTCATGCTGGTTCTGGGGGGATTGGGTGGTGCAGCCTTCCACCCGCCGGGAGCTTCGTATGCGGTGCGCGTTGGCGCCGGAAGGGGTGGGGGGAAGCGCTATTCCGTGTTCTCCTTCGGCGGTGCGCTGGGCTACGCCGCGGGACCCCTCGTCGCCGTGGGACTTGTCGCCTGGGGCGGGATGCAGCGGCTCTGGGTGGCGATGATCCCGGCAATCCTGCTCGCGCCCCTCTTCTTTCGCGGGCTGCCCAGCGGTCGCGGCGAGCCCCGGGGCCCCCCGCCCGCCCCGCCGCCGTCCACGGTCCTGCGCCGTCTTGCCGGACCGCTCGGAATCATCTTCGGCGTGAGCTCGGCCATGGCCTTCGTGCAGCGCGTCTTCCTCACCATGGAGCCGATCATCGTGGCCGAAGCCGGCGGTTCGGAGGCGCTGGGGGCTGCAGCCCTGTCCCTGTACCTGGGTGCGCAGGCGTTCGGGACCCTGGCGGGAGGCATGCTAGCCGACCGTATGAATCGTCGGCATCTGCTCTTCGGCCTTTGCGCGGCGGCACTCCCGGCCCATCTGCTTGCGGTCTGGCTGGGTCCGTGGGCAGCGCCCGGGCTCGTCGCGATCGGTATTGCGGGATTCCTCGGCATGGCGACGCTGCCGCCGATCGTCGTGATGGCACAGGAGATGTTGCCGCGGGCGCCGGGGGCAAGCTCCGGGGTAGTGATGGGGCTGGCCTGGACGGTGGGGGCGGTCGGGGTGATGGGGGCCGGTGCGCTCGCCGACCTCACCGGGCCGCAGGCCGCCGCCCTCTGGTCGATGCCCGCCGCGGGCCTGGCGGCACTGTTGGCATTGCACCCCGGGCTGAAGTACGATGACTAGCGCGCACTGACGTTACCACCTTTGGAGGCAGAAAAGATGAGTGATCGCTCTCCCGACTCACGCAACCCCCGCGGACTCGACCGCAGGGACTTTCTGAAGGCCGGGGCCCTCGGCGTCGCGGCTACCACCCTGCACGGATGCGGCGACCCCAACATGGCCCAGGGCACCGTTGCGGCTGCGCCCCAGGTCCCGCGCACCGTCGGCTCCCCACCCGCCCAGCCCTTCGCCGCCCCGGCCATCGAGCAGGTGCGCATCGGCTTCGTCGGCGTAGGGCTGCAGGGCACGGCGCACGTCCGCAACCTTGTGCGCATCGACGGCTGCGTGATCACGGCCGTCTGCGACATCCGCGAAGCCCACGCCGAGCGCGCTGCCGACATCATCGAAGAAGCCGGCCACCCCCGCCCCGCCCTCTACACCGCCGGCGAAACCGACTTCGAGCGCCTCTGCGCGGAAGAGGACCTCGACCTCGTCTACACGGCGACCCCCTGGCGCTGGCACGTCCCCGTCTGCGTCGCGGCGATGGAGAACGGCAAGCACGCGGCCACCGAAATCCCCGCCTCCTACACATTGGAAGGCTGCTGGGAGCTCGTCGAGACCGCCGAGCGCACGAACCGCCACTGCGCCATGATGGAGAACGTCAACTACGGACGCGCCGAACTCCTCTGCCTGAACCTCGTCCGGCAGGGCCTGCTCGGCGAGATCCTCCACGCCGAGTGCGGCTACCTGCACGACCTGCGCGGCATCAAGTTCGAAGACGCAGCGGAGGGCCTCAGGCGCCGCAACCACTCCTGGACGCGAAACGGCAACCTCTACCCCATGCACGGCCTCGGCCCCGTCGCCAACTGCATGGACATCAACCGCGGCGACCAGTTCGCGCACCTGGTCTCGATGAGCAGCCCCTCGCGCGGCCTGCAGGAGTACGCCATCGCGAACTACCCCGAGGGACACGCCAAGCGCGCCGAGACCTTCGCGCTCGGCGACGTGAACGGCAGCCTCATCCAGACCGCGATGGGCAAG
>JAPOOQ010000603.1 GCA_026713345.1 Gemmatimonadota bacterium
GAAGAATTCGAAGGCGTGGTGCATTTCAAGGGTCGGGAGCCGGGAAGGTCGACGATCACCGTGACGGCGCGCGACCCGGGGGGACTCACAGCCACGCTGTCCTTTGATGTTACGGTGGTCACGGGTCTGCCCAATCGAGCCCCGCGTTTGAGCAGCACGATCCCCGACCTGACCGATGCCGCAATCGGTTCCCGGTACAGCTCGTCACTATCGGAAGTTTTCGACGATCCCGACTACGACGCGCTCACCTACACCACGACGAACAGCAACCCAACCGTCGCGTCGGTCGAAACGCGCAACGACTCCGTTTTCGTGTCGGCCCTCGCCGGCGGGTCGACCTCCATGTCCGTCACAGCCACCGACCCGGGAGGGCTGTCGGCCACCGATTCCTGGAACGTGACGGTCGTTGCTGCCGTGCCCGAGACCTTTGACATCGATCTGGCCTTCCAGGGCTCATTCACGGACGCCCAGGTGCGACATATCGAGGCAGCGCGGGACAGGTGGGAGAGCATCCTCGCGGCGACCGAACTGTCTGACATCACGTACAATCGAGAGGTCAGTTGTTTAGGTATGACTGAACATGCCGGAACCGTTGACGACCACCTGGTCCTGATAATAGCCAGCCACATCGACGGCGACGGAGGAACTCTGGGTGAGGCGGTGTATTGCAGGATACGTGCATCCGATGACACACCGATAATCTCCGGTGTTAAACTGGACGAGGACGACATCGCCTGGGTGACAGCTGGCGGATCGCTGGAAGACCTGGTGTTCCACGAGATAGGGCACGGCCTGGGATTCCTTGGGCACTACTGGAATCTCAAGGGCCTTCGCCAAGAAGGCACCGATCCGCACTTCACCGGCACACTCGCCCGGGCAGCGTTCGACGCCGCCGGCGGTACGAGCTACACCGGGAACAAGGTGCCCGCTGCGTCGGATCTCAACCATTGGCGCGAACCGGTCTTCGGCCCTGAGATCATGACGCCGACCATGACTGTTGGCGAGACCCAGCCGATAAGCGCGATCACTCTTCAGGCGATGGTCGACCTCGGCTACACGGTCGATGTCAGTCTGGCGGAGGACTATGATCTGCCGAGCACGACCCCGCCGGACCCCGCCCCCGAGCGCGGAAGGATCCTCGACCTCCGCAACGATGTCGTCCTGGGACCGGTGATGATCGATGGCCCCGACGGCCGCACGATCCGGATCATTCCGCCTCCGCCGGGGAGCAGGCAACTCCCTCCTGGCCCCACCCGCGAGGCCAACATCGAAACTCGGCCGCCGGGGGTGGATATACCCGACCCGGGCTCCTTGCGCCCACCCACCGGACCGGACAACTTCGGGCGCCGGGATCCCAATCCGGGGTCCCGCCCTGGATCGCCCTGGATCGTCCTGGACAGGAGAACCTCGGAGCCGTGGCCCAACCGTGTGAAAGCATCGAAGGGAGCGAGGCAACGGGCTGGCACCGCATCCTTGCCTCCCTGGCGAGGATCACGTTCGCCCTGGCCATTGCCGCACAGCTGACCTGCGGAGACGGCACCACCGAACCTCCACCCGATCCCAACCGGGCCCCGCAGCCGGTCGGCACGATTCCACTCCTTGAGGTGGCCTACGACGCTACCGGATCGGTGAACCTGGCGGAGTACTTCCGCGACCCCGATGGCGATCCCCTGGCATTCTCGGCCATGTCGTCGGATCCGGACATCGCCGCGCCCACCGTCGCGGGAAGCGTCGTCAACGTGCGCGGGGCAGCCCGGGGAACGGCGAACATCACCGTCACCGCCCGGGATCCCGGGGGCCTTTCCGCCCAACAGACGTTCGAGGTGAGCGTCCCCAACCGAGGGCCCGATGCCGTCGGAGAGATTTCCGACCGGCAGCTCGAGGTGGGCGATTCCATCGCGATCGGCGTTGCCGGCAGCTTCACCGACCCGGAGGGGGATGCCCTGGCGTTCTCGGCCGTCTCGTCGGACTCGACGGTGGTCCGTGCCGAAGTGGGCGCCGACTCCGTGCTGGTTGTCGCTGTGGCGAAGGGGGCAGCCACCGTCACCATTACCGCACGCGACCCCGGGGGGGAGACCGCCGACCAGTCCTTTACCGTGACGGTACCCAACCGAGCCCCTTTCGTCGCCGAGACGATCCCGGGCGACTCGGTGCTGCTGGGCGACACCGCCGAGGTGCGGCTGACGGCATACTTCGAGGATCCCGATGGGGACTCGCTTGCGTTCTCGGCCGAGTCGTCCGACCCCGGGGTGGCGACGGCCCGGGTGTCCGGCCCCATCCTGTTCGTCGTCCCCGTGGCCCCCGGGCGCGCGACCATCACCGTTGCCGCGTCCGACCCCGAGGGCCTCTCCGTCGCGCAGAACTTCGAGGTGACTGCGGCGTACCCCAACCGCGCGCCTGTCGCGGTGGGCGAGATAGCGGACCGCTTCATATACGTGGGCAACACGGATTCGCTGGACGTGTCGGCCTACTTCAGCGACCCCGACGAGGATTCGCTCAGCTACACGGCCACCACCTCACGCCGGATCCGGGTAACCGTCGCAGTGCACGGCAGCGTCATCGCGCTCACGGCGGAGTCGATCGGCAGCTCCACGATCACCGTCACGGCGCGCGACCCGGATGGCCTCCGTGCCACGCAGCGCTTCCGGGCCGTCGTCGAGCCGGTCCCCGTGCCCGACCTGGTTGTGGACACCCCGATGGTGGACACGGACAGCGTCGAAGTCGGTGGCGAGTTCACGCTCACCGCGGCCGTGCGCAACCAGGGGAACGCTGAGGCCCAAACCCTTAGTACGTTGCGATTCTACGAATCCTTCGATTCCCGGATCACATCCAACGACAGGGAGATCGCAACCGACTCGGTGATGCCGCCTGGAGTCGGTCGGCAGAGTGATCAGGTATCGGTGCGCGTGACCAGCGTGTTCGGCGTGGGGACCCGATTCTACGGCGCCTGCGTCGATGCGCCGCCCAACGAGGCCAACACCCGCAACAACTGTTCCGCGGCGGTTCCGGTGGTGTTCTGGCAGCCCAACCGCGCCCCGCAGCCCAGGGACAGCATTCGAGCGCAGACCCTGGAGCCGGGGGATTCGTTTCGGACCCGCGTAGCGCGCTTCTTCACGGACCCGGACCGCGACGCGCTCCGCTACACCGCCGAGTCGTCCGACGCCGCTGTCGCGACGGCATCGATTTCGGGCGACCTCCTGACGGTCGAGGGCAAGGCCCCCGGCACGACGACCATCACCGTCGCCGCCCGTGACGTCACCACCCAACCCCCGGGGAGTCTCACCGCCACTCAGCAGTTCGAGGCCACCGTCCGGTTACGCCCCCGCCCCGATCTTGTCATCGACATGACGCAGGACTCGTTCTCCATCGCGCCGCAGCGCTCGTTCTTCGTCAGAGCGGTGGTGAGCAACGTGGGAACCCGCGAGGTCCCCTCCGGCACGGCGGTGCGGGTCTTCCTCTCCTCGGACTCGACGATCGACACTGCGGACACCGAGGTCGCAACCGACACCGTCGGCGCGGTGCCGGAATCAGGGCGGCAAACCATAACCGTCAGCCTGAGGAGTGCTGTGGACACGGGAGTCTACTACTACGGCGCCTGCGTGGACTCGGTCGACGAGGAGACCAGCACGGACAACAACTGCTCCGGCGCCTTGATTGTGGTGGTCGACGAGGAGAAGCCGCCAAACCGTGCGCCGATCGTGGAAAAGACGTTCCGCGACGTGACGGACGCGATCCCGGGTGA
>JAPOOQ010000604.1 GCA_026713345.1 Gemmatimonadota bacterium
AACCGGATCCCGTGAGTCACCACACGCAGTTTGAGCACGGCGTCTGAATCGTTGTTAGCCACTTCCCCGGCCAAGACGCGCTCATCATGCCGGTCCAGTCGATTCAGCAGTTCCTGACAGGCTGCGAGATGTTCGCGAGTGCGCCCCTGCCTGCTGAGAACCATGCTCATGATGATCACGGCCCTCCACGCTTGTTGCAGAACGCGGGGCGATGGGTGGTTCCCGAACCGAACCGAGGCCTCCGCGCAGGCTTTGAGCGCTTCATCCCATCGCTGGAGGCGAAAGAGGTTGTCCGCCTTGTTGACCTGGGCGGTCGCGACGAAGACCAGAACATCCTCCGAGTCACTGGATCCGAATCGGTTCTGAAGTTCGTCATACGCGGCCAACGCGTCCATCGCGCGCCCCAGTTCATCCAGCATATCAGCACGGTTCAAGCAAGCGGTGGCGACCAGCCCGGCAACCCGATCCGAACCATCGCTGGGGATCTTCTCGATCACCCGGTCGCAAACGTCGATTGCATCCTGTACGCGTCCAAGACTTGTGAGCAGGTGAGACTTGTTCAACAGCGCTGTCGCCGCAGCTTGGCGGAACTCCGGTGAATCTGAGGCCTCGAACAGTGTGATTGCCTCGTCATATGCGATCATCGCCTCCGCGCTCCGATCCATATGCACTAGAATGACACCCTTGTTCACCAGTGCAGAGAGAACGGAGTGCTGAACAGTCGGCGGCGTCTGCCTTTGGTACTGCTTCAGGAGATCCTCTAGGACCGCCAGCGCTCCGGGGAGGTCACCATTCTCGAACATTGAGCCACCCCGTTCCAACAGGGCCGTCGCCTCCTCCGTGATCGCCTCTACTTCGTCGGGCACATGATCCGGGTATTCCCGATAGAAGTGCCAAGCCAGTTCCGGAATGCGGCTGAATTGCTCCAACGCCGCCTGGTAGATCAGGCGCGTGCCGGAGTCCACAGCACCTAATTCGGCCACCATCTCGTCCACGATCCCCTGCAGTTCCGACGGCGAGTAGTACGCATCCATGAACTGCACGAGCGCCCCCACCAGGCTGTCCATGCCCCGGCTCCGGCGAAGCAGATAGTAGATGTTGTAGAGACGCTCACTGACGTAGTACTCCTTCCTCCGGTGCGTGCCTCCCGCGTCCGACACCACGCCTCGGCCCATGAGACGCTTCAGCTGAGCGCTGCACTTGCTGGTCTCCATCCGAGCGCGGTCGCCGACCTCCCGGGCCGTAGCTGGCTTCCATAACTCCGCCAGGGCCAGGTAGACCCGCCGTTCCTGGGCGGGCAGGGACTCCAGATGGCTCTTGAAATAGGCCGTGTGTTCGTCAACAAGATTGAGCAGGTCGGACAGGAGGGTCCGAAACGACCTTGCGGCGCCGAACCGGACCACGATCGAGAGCAACCGGGGACTTCCCCCGGTGAGAATCTGAAAGCGGCGGACCACTCCGTCCTCCAGCGTTCTCCCGGACACCCTCTCACAGAGGACGGCACTTTCCTCCCGATCCAGCGGTTGCAGAGTGAGGACCCGAAAGAGGTCAAAAAGCGCCCGGTCGGGCCTGTCGATCTCCCCGAATCGGCTCGTCGCGCTCCCGATCATCATGATTCGCGGCTCAGTCTGGAGAGTCTTTCTCAGGCACCATTCAGCGTCGGGATCCATCAT
The DNA here is from genome assembly GCA_026713345.1 of Gemmatimonadota bacterium. GTDB lineage: Bacteria > Gemmatimonadota > Gemmatimonadetes > Longimicrobiales > Gaopeijiaceae > Bin94. The sequence goes on from JAPOOQ010000604.1 coordinate 1,674, forward strand.
GTCGGAGAACAGCATGTTGAGGTTCTCGACGTGGAGCACCAGTCGTTTCCCCTCCCGTTCGGCAAAGTCGAGCAACGCACCGAGACAGCGTTCGCGGAGCACGCGGTCGTCTCGCTCCTTGCGCACTTCCTCGACTGTGCGCCGGAGATCGGGTTCCCCGGGACGGGACGGCTCCTGCTGGGCGAGGCAGGAGAGACATTCGAGCCAGAACTCGCCGCAGGTACCGACCGAATAGCTTTCCTCCGCGAAGACGATCGGATGCAGCCGGGACGAGAGCTCGGGATCGGACCGGACCTCCAGGGCGACCCGCAGCAACAGGGTCGTCTTTCCGCTGCCCCGGGGCCCGACCACAATCGCATGCTGGTTCGACTCGCCGGTATTCTCGCGAAGAGTCTCGAGGAGCGACTCGAACTCGCCGACCCTCACGCAGAACATCGCCCTGAGTTCGTCGTCCGTCAGGAACCCCGGGTTGTAGCTCTTGGTCGCGATGGCCACGGTGCGCTCTCCTTCCTAGGTCTGCCGCTGGTCGAAGGGCACGAACCCCCTGCTATTCCGCGCTCGCCACCAGTCCTCCACCAGTCCCGACACGAAGCGGTAGCCCTCGTCCCGGCGGGCCAGGTAGCCGTCGTGCTCCAAGACGTGCAGCACATCTCTGATTTGCCCACTGGCCTCCTCGGACAAGACCGACCGGTAGACCTCGTACTGCCGAATCGAGTCGTCGGTGAGCCGCCCGTCGCTGACGGCTGCTTCCGTTAGCAATTCCAGGGCGACTCCATAGCCGTCATCGCCCAGAACCATTCGCAATCGACTCTGGTAGTGTTCGAGATACACCTGCCCTCGCACGCCGAGCATGTCCTGGGAATACACGGTATCGATGTCATCCATGGACGCTTCGCGCCGATTGCCCCGGCGCAGATGCTCGTGGAGCTTGTCGAAGAACTGTTGCACGTGGTGCGGGATTCCACAGCGAAGCCGGCGGAACATCTCCTGGCGGACACGCTCCGGAATCTGAAGATCGTATGACTCGGCCAGCTCGCCGAGGCAAGCGACCGCAGTCGCTTCATTCTAAGGCCTCAGCTCGAACGGTGCGAAGATGTTGGCATGAGCGCTCAGCTCGGCCTGCTCAAGGATCGGTTCCAGGCCCACACTGCCGGACACCACGAGTCGGACGCGATCTCGATGCGCTTGTGCATTCTTGCGAAGCCAGCTCAGGAATCCGTCGGTGTCCTGCCGGCGCTCCGGCGTGATCTCGTAGTCGTGGCCCTTTAGGAGCCGGTTCACCAATATCGGCAGCTCGTCGATCGCCAGAACCACCGGTCTTTCGCTCGCAGCAAGCGACGCGAACAGCGCGTCGCCTTGGGTGCGCCACCTCCCCGCATCGATTCCGGCCCGAAGCTTGACTCTGAGCTCGCTGACCCCCAGTTCGTCGATTCGATCCATGGTCGAGGTCGACGACCTCCCGACCCAGGTCTTGAGGCGGGTCCAGAGGCCCCGAATGTGTCGGGACGCAGCGGCGATCTCTACCACAGCGTCCGCCGCAGTGGAACAATCCTCCAGATCCACGAACACCGTCTCGAAGTCGCCTTGTTCCTCGAGGCGCCGGAGCAATTCGCGCACCAAGCTGGTTTTTCCCATCCGCCGCTGTGCGGTCACGAGCGTATGCGTGCCGTCCTCTACCCGCTCCACGAGTGCCTCGATCTCGACCTCCCGGTCGAAGAAGCGGTCTCCCGCGACCCAGTTTCCTCCTGCTTTTCGTAATGTCATTTCATTCTACCATCAGAATTGTTGCCAACGGTGGTGATGGCAACAGTAATGTTGGGAAAATCGATTGCCCGGTCAAGACCCCCGAACCCAGAGACGATTCGTCCGTTGTTGACATGTCTAGATATACGCCTAGATTGTCGACTATCTATTCTTCAGCATCACCACCCCTCAGGGAGGAAAGGAAATATGAGTGACCGAGCCCTGCGCGACGTGCCTGGGTACGGCGCGAGCCTGCGGAGCCAGCTCGCCGCAATCGGCTGGACCCAGCAGGAGCTGTCTTCGAAGAGCGGCGTCAGCCGACAGCCAATCTCGCGCGCGATCAACCACGACGAGGTTTCCGAGAGGACGAAGCAAAAGCTTGCCGCGGCCCTGGCACGAGCGCCAGCAGAGCAGCGTGTGTCGGCCAGCCACGGCACCCGACCATCAGCGCCCGTCCTCGGCAAGGCCCTTTGCGATGCGAGCGATCTGGTTGCCTGGGCCGGTCGCCGGGAGTCTCAGAGCTTGCTTCCGTTGCTCATACGGGGCCTGATCCGCGCCACCCGCGTGACCGAGTTCCACGTCCGGACCGGTGAGGGCGTCCATCTGGGGGGCTGGGACGGAATCGTCCGGAATGAGCAGGACACGCCATTTGTCCCGGAAGGCACTTCGGGATGGGAAATGAGCGTCGCGGCGTGTCCGCAAACCAAGGCGGAGGAGGACTATCAGAAGCGGTCGGAAGACAGCAAGCCACTTGTCGCCGAAGACACCACGTTTGTCTTCGTCACCTTGCGACGGTGGGGTGGAAAGGACGTGTGGACCCACGAGAAGTCGGAGAGCGGTCCATGGCGCCGCGTCAAGGTGCTGGACGCCGATGATGTGGCTGCGTGGCTGGAGGAAGCGCCTGCCGTTCACAACTGGCTATCAATCCAGATGGGCAAGATCCCTCCCGGCACGAACGACCTTGAGGCGTACTGGAACGATTGGTCGGGAGCGACCCGTCCCGCCCTTACGCCCGCGATCGTGCTGTCCGGCCGGGAAGAGGCGGTTGCCGAATTGCATAGACGCTTTGCGAACATAAGTGGGCAAGCCGTCGGCGTCCGGGCGGAATCCCGCGAGGAGGCGATCGCATGGATGTATTGCGCGATTCGACGTCTCCCGCCAGAGAAGGCGGAGAGCATCCTCGCTCGGTGCCTGGTGGTGGAGTCTCGTGAAGCTCTTCGGCACCTCACCGGTGCACGCCCGCCACTCGTCCTGGTGCCGCGTTTCGATCCCGAGGAGCTTGCTTCCGCTGCCGCTCGGGCTGGTCACGCGGTGGTCATCCCGTTGGACGAGGCCGGACCTGTACAGGGGGACGATGTGATTCAAGTGCCTCGATTGCCCCGCCAACCAGTCGCTGACGCCCTCAAGGAATTCGGGTTTGGCAACAATCAAGCCTACCAGATGGCAGGCTTGGCGGTACGGAGCCTGACTGCCTTTCGGCGCAGCATCGCGCGGACCCCAGGGTTGCGGACGCCGGAATGGTCGAAGCCTGGCGTTGCTCGACGATTGATTCCCGCAGTTCTGGCCGGATCGTGGAACGACGCGAACCCACGTGACCGGGAGGTTCTGTCGCGCCTCGGAAGGCGACCGTATGACGAGGTGGCAGGTGCGCTGCTTGAATGGAGCGTCGGGAGCGATCCCATGGTCAGACGCAAACAGGACGCATGGTATCTCGTTTCCCCGGAGGACGCTTGGAAGCTCCTCGGCGGGTATCTTTTTCGGGAAGACGTTGAGCGCTTCTCAGATGCCGCGCTGGCCGTCCTCGGAAGCGTCGACCCGGCGTTCGACCTCCCGTCAGACCAGCGCTGGATGGCGGCTGCCCTGGATCATATCCCTGAGCATTCAGGGCTCCTGAGAGGTGGCTTCGTGAAGACTCTGGTCATCATGGCCATTCACGGTGCCGACGTGCCATCTCCGACATCTTCAGCTCGGGACACGTCGGAGCGGATCGTTCGCGGGTTGCTGGAAGCGGCCAATGCGGACTGGCGCTTGTGGGGTTCACTCTCCGGCCATTTGTCGGCGTTGGCGGAGGCCGCGCCCGAGTGCTTCCTGGAGGCTGTGGAGGACGGACTGCGAGAGCCGGAGCCCGTCCTGGGGAAACTGTTCGACCCTGACGGAGACCCGATGTTGGGGTCGCATCTTCACACGGGACTCCTTCGGGCGCTTGAAGTACTGGCATGGTCGCCAGACCATCTGGGTCGAGTCGTTTCGGTCGTTGCAAAGCTCGATCTGGTGGACCCGGCGTCGGAGCTTCGACTGGAGGAGGGCGAACGAAGCAGGGTAGCTCATCGGCCCCTCAGTGTTCTCAAGGCGATCTTCCGGAGCTGGCTGCCACAGACATCCGCGACGCTGGACGAGCGGCTCGTCGTCCTAGACAGGCTTCGGGAATACCATAGCTCGACCGCGTGGAACGTGATGATCTCGATGCTCCCGGAGTCGCACGCTGTTGGTTATCCGACTTCACGTCCGTCGGTTCGCGAGTGGGCCGCAAATGCTGACAAAGGCGTTGCCCGAAACGAGCGCGCACGGACGGTTGCCGAGATCGTGGTGCGGCTACTGGAAGATGCCGGGTCGAGTGGCCGCAGGTGGGCGGAAGTGCTGGGACGTGTCGATATGTTGCCGCCAGCGGAGCATGATCTCGTGGTACGCAGTCTCGAAGTGTTTGAAGTGGGAGCGCTTGGCGAGGACGATCGTAACGCGATTTGGACGGGACTCCGGTCCATCGTGGCTCGTCACCGAACCTACAGCCGGGCGAAGTGGGCGATGTCTGAGTCGTACGTGACGCGGTTGGATCAGGTCCGGCAGAGGTTCGCGCCGTCGGATCCGGTCGTACGCTATCGTTGCCGGTTTGGGAATAACCCGGAGTTGGTTGACGGTGGCGATGTGGAGGACACGTCGTGGGAAGAGCAGAGAAGGAAGCTGGCAGGTGCGCAGGGCGAGGCGGTGGTGGCCATTCTGCAGGACACGGGGCTGGATGGCTTGAGAGCACTCGCACAGGGGGTCGAAGATCCATTTCAGGTCGGTCACTCGGCGGCCAGGGTGGCGATGAGACCGTCGGACGCGGACGAACTCCTGTCAAATCACCTGTGTGATTCTGACCAGGCCCTGGAGAGGCTGGCGTTTGGCTACGCGGTCGGTCGGGTGCATGAACGGGGCACCGAGTGGGTCGTCCAGCAGCTTCAGCGGTGCGAATTGGGTCTGACCATCGATCAGCAGGTGACGATGTTGCGGGCCCTACCGGTTGGTCCGGATGCTTGGAAGGCGGCCGCCGAGTGTGGTGACGACGTGTCCCTGACGTACTGGCGCCGGATGCCGATCCGGCGCCTCGGTGCGGAGCATCTGTCAGAGGCTGTCGCGCGATTGCTCGCGGCCGGTCGACCGTTTGCGGCGGCCGATCTGGCTGCGTTCGAAGGACAGATGGATCGTAAGGCTGTGACCGGGGAGCTGGCAGCCAAGGTACTCGACCAATCTGTCGCGCCACCGTCGGAGCACGATTTGCCGAGTTCCATGTTTGGCAGCTCCGCCGGGTTGCTCCTCGACGTGATGGTAGCCTCCGGGTGCGACCAGGGCCACGTGGCGCGGCTGGAGTGGTTGCTGATGCCCGTGTTGAGTTCGCACAAGAGGAGTCCTGATGCCCTGCACCGACTCCTGGCCGAGGATCCCGAGTTCTTCGTGGAGATGCTGTCGATGGTGTTCCGGGCAGAGGGCACTGAGCCCGAAGAGCTCGACCCCGATGCCCAACGCCGTGCCTCTTCGGCCTATTCGGTCCTTGATAATTGGCGCGTGGTTCCCGGCCAGGACAGTGACGGAAAGATCGAACGGACGCGCCTCCAGGATTGGCTCAAGGAAGCGAAACGCCGATTGCGGCAGGCGAAGCGAGTCGGGATCGGCTATGAGAAGATCGGTCAGATGTTGAGCGGGTGCCCGCACGATCCCGATGGAACCTGGCCCTGCAAGCCTGTGCGCGAGGTGATCGAGCTAGTGGCTGACAAGGACCTGGAAATAGGTCTCGTCACGGGGGTTCTGAACAGCCGCGGAGTGGTCTCAAAGCACCCATCGGAGGGAGGAGTGTCCGAGCGGGCGCTGGCCGAGCGATACGAGGGCTATGCGGCCGCCATCCGCGCGTCCCACTCGCGCACAGCGGGAGCCCTGCGCCGAATCGCACGACGGTACCGGGACGATGGATCGAGGGAGGATTTCCGGGTGGAGATGTGGGAGGAGCTGTAGCCCATGGAATATGCGCCAACATCTTCCGATCGGCGGCTCGCTTAGTTGGTGGACCCGACGGGTGTGGGATGCCTACAGGCGACTAAGATGCCCGCTCGAGATTTCGATGACTGCCTCTTGCTGATACCCAACTTGGGCATGCTGAACACGAAGCCGCCTTTAGCTCCAGTCTTTGACAACGTCAGGTCTACGATTCTATCGTCGGCAGTGATCGTATTGCCTGTCCTGATCGTCCTCTTTCCTGTATGCATATAGAAGCCATTCGGCTTGTGCTCCATAAGGTAGTCCGCCAGACAGTCCAGTTTCCGCAATGCTCCAATCTGATCATCGGCATTTCGATAATCGAACTCGACCATGCATTGGAATATCACCTCGATGTAATCCGAGTATAAGAATGTGACGATGATGTCATGTCTGGATCGGCATTGTTTGTTGACCGATGATATGACATCGCGCAGCTTCTCCAGTGATTCGGACGCGCTGTGTTTCATTACACGTTTGCTCATCTCGTCTCCTTGCTGAGCGCATTCAGCTCGTCAAAGCGGGCGTTCATGAGGTCCTCAAGACCCTGGAATCGGGCGTCCATGCGAGTCGCGGCCCGTCACGACACCCGAAACACCTTCATCGCCTCGTCCCCAAGATGATTGATCACCTTGACCGCGATTCTCCCGGTCCGGGGCTTGGCGAACGGCCGTGATCGCGCCCTGCGTAGCGATGCCCATGCCTCCTCGTCGATCTCGGCCTTCAGAGAGGTCTTCAGACTCTTGTAGGGATCCTTCGCACCCAGGAAGTAAGCGTGGCGAACGAAGAAGCTCTCCTCGTCGTAGTCGGTGTCGATGAACCAGCAGGCGATTCCGTCCGCATCATCACTTCGAACCTCGCCCTTCGCAGGGTCGAAGACATCGACGCCCTTGATTTCGACCGAGATCTCATCGTCGGGCGCGTCGTGGATCCGGATGTCAGGCTCGCCGAAGACAACGAACAGATTCCCCGCGTCCGTCTGCTTGAGATCGGTCGCCATGTGAAGGTCGGCATTCATGCGGGCCTTCAGAACTCGCATCCGGCCGAGCTTATCGAAGTCCGAGCACCCGGCATCGTAACTGAAAGCACAGGAGACGACGGTGTCGAAACGGAAGTCAGCAGCCTCTCTGGCCGCCGCCGCCAGGTCGGGGCGAGAGACGGTGCCGAACTCGGGGCCGATCATTATCCCCGCGCGCCGTGAGCGGTTCCTGTCCTTGTAGTGCCCCTCGGCGCAGATGTACTCGCCTGGCCACCCGTTGATGGAGGAGAACTCGATCCTGTCACTCTTTCGAGCTTGCTGGACACCGGCCGTTCGGAGATTCTCCAGCATCACCTCGGCAAAGTCTCGGGTGCTGCCGTAGTCGACGGTCGAAGGCTCAGCTACCTTTTCGATCAGCTCCTCGTGTTCGTCAACGGCGAGAAGGCGGTGGGGGGACAGGCTCTCCACGGTGAATGGACCGGCGACGCGGACTGCCTTCTTGTCCTCGTACGGCTTGTCGTAGAGGTACTCGAAGGGCGCGTTGGCGGCGATGGAGGCGTCGATGTCCTTCTGACGTGCGATGCGGGTTTTCCACCAGGCGGCGTGGAGCTCCATGGCCTCGGTCGGCCAGTCGTCGTCGCTGTCGCGCGGGATCTGCCATTCCTCCCAGGATTTGCCGAGTGCCGCGTTCAGGTTGTTGCGCAGGGGCTCGAGCGTTTTCTGGTGCCGCTCCCAGATGACGTCGATCTCGGCGTTGTTGGCGATCTGCTTCAGGGTGATGTGAGGGACTCGTTGGTAGACGAATCCCTGGCGGATGCGACCGTAGGTGGGCTCATGGGACGGGACCCTGCGCGTGACTTGGGCGTCCTTCTTCTGGCCGTCGGGGCTGTCGGCGAGCAGGTAGTAAGGGTAGCGGCCACCCATGATCCGGGCGCGGGCGAGCGCCAGAGCGACGCGTGAGGTGTCGATGGTGATCCAGCGGCGGCCCCACTGTTCGGCGACGTAGGCCGTGGTACCGGCACCGCAGGTGGGGTCGAGGACGAGGTCGCCGGGATCGGTGGTCATAAGGATGCAGCGCTGGATGATCTTGGCGTTGGTTTGCACGACGTAGAGCTTGGGATCGGTAAAGTTCCCTGTTCCAGTGTCGGTCCAGATGTTGCCGTATGCGCCAAGCTCAAAGTCGGTGTGAAACCGCACGTACCGAAGGGAGTTCGCGGCCACATGAATCCGACCTGCCCTTGCCAGCCTTGTCATCCCAGAAGGATAGTGCGCCTTCCAGTGTGAGTTCTTGTCCCACGCGTCGTACACGTTGCCATGATGCGCGAATGGCTGGGGTTCATGCGCCCTGCCCTGCGACAAGAAGTTGTCTGGCTGGTAGGGCCGAGCACCTTTGGGCACGACGGACTCTCCACGCTTTTCGCCTTCCGTGACTCCGCGATACGCAAAGTCTGGCAGCATCAGCCACCGAGCGTTGCCCTGCCCGAGGACGAACTCCTTTCGATAGCGGGCCGGGCGCGTCTTGGCTGCCGACTTGTCTCTCGCGAACCACAAGACAAAGTCCGACATATTTCCAAGAAAGTCGGTACTAAACCCTGTCGTTGTCTGGACTGTGATGAGCGACACAAAGTTCTCCTCCCCAAACACCTCGTCCATCACCGCCCGCACCCGGTGCACGTTTTCGTCCCCGATCTGCACGAACACGGATCCGCTCTCTGCCAACAAATCCCTCGCCACTGTCAGGCGGTCCCGCAGATACGCCAGATACGAATGCACCCCATCCCGCCAAGTATCCCGAAAAGCCTTGACCTGCTCGGGCTCACGCGTGATGTGCTCCCTATTCCCATCCCTAACGTTTCTACTCCTCGTCGACCACTGGAAATTCGAATTGAACTTGATCCCATACGGAGGATCCATGTAGATGCACTGCACCTTCCCCCGCAGCCCCTCCCGTTCCGCCAGCGACGCCATCACATGCAGGCTGTCCCCGAGGATCATTCGGTTCGACCAGTTCGCCTCGTGCTGGTAGAACTCGGTGCGGGCGTCGCCTTCCGGCAGTCCGTTGAAGTCGGCGAACAGGTCGATGGTCTCGTCGGCGGGGTTCTCCTCCCTCGAATAGCGCTTCAGCGAGTCGATCAGGACCTTCGGATGGACCTTCTCCTGGATGTAGAGAGGAGGCGCCTGGGCGACCAGGGGTTCGGCGTCCTGCTTGTCCTTTCCGCGCCACACCAACTGCGGGTCGAGGTCCCGGTTGCGGCGCTCGTACGCGACTTGAACGGGATGGAGCTCCTCGCTCTTCATCACGGACTGGTATTCGGCCGTGGGAATGTTCTTGCGGGAGTCCTTGTGGGTGATCGCCGTGATCGCTTTCGGCTTCTTGGCTTTGGCCATCTCGCTGGTGGGTTGCGGGGAATCAGTCGTTTCGCGGATACGCCACGTCGAACTCGACGGCCAAGCGCTGCAGATTCTTGTCGTGAGTCCACAAACGGGTTGCGGGCCGTCGTAGCGTCGAGTACAGCAGGTGGGCGTCGATGAACCCGATTCCCCGGCCCATCAGGCTCTCGGATTCGATCCAGTCGATGACGTCATCATGATCGTGCAGGGGGGCACGCGGCAATGCCTGCCAGACGCGAAAGCGCCAGTCCCGGCGCGAGAACATTCCGCAGGCGAGCTCTCCGAGGACCATCGGGTGCATCAGGATCTCAGGCGTCTCCAAGTGCTCGGAGAGAACTTGATTGGGACGCTGCGAGTGTCGGATCCACACCGATGTATCCACGAGAATCAACCCCAGATCTCCCAGGGGCGCTTGCGCGGCGGTACCCAGGCGTCCGGATCGGAACCGCCCATGCGAATGATCTCTTCGGCCGCGATGGCCGCCGGGTCGCCCTGGGCGACACGGATCAAGTGGTGGAAACGGTTCTGGATCACCGTCTCGAAGTCCCTTTCCATCTCGAGCACGTCCCGGAACTCGGCAAACGCCCACCGCCCGAATGACCCGAGGTTGTTGACCCCGGGCACCCAATAGCTGTCCATGGTCTTCTTCTTGTCCTTCGCGTCCTCGCCCCGGTACCCCTTGATCTCCACCACCAGGTTCAGCGGATCCTTAGGCCCCTTCCCGTCGTCCACCGCCACGATGAAGTCCGGCACGTAGGCGCGGTTCTCCATCCCCTGCCGATAGGGGACGGTGAACCCGAGGTTGTGGTTCTTCACGTAGGCCAGCACCTGCGGATGACCCTCCACCACACGGCAGAACTCGCCCTCCCAGCTGCTGTCGAGGACGGCCCAGTTGATATGGGAGCAGCGTGGATCGGTCCTGTGGCGGAGCGCTTTGGACGTGTAGAAATCGACATCGGCGGTGGTCCCGACCGGGTTGTAGGGATTCAGGACGGCCTTCACGATTCCGTCGCCGGCCTTGGCCTTCACGATCGCGGCCATGATCCGGTCGCAGGCCCAGTCGAGCAGTTGCAGGTAGAGCAGCTGAGCCGGGTAGGTGCCCCCGCGGCAGACCAGACAGGTCTCCAGCCACCGGCGCGAGATCCGCTTGAGCTGCCCGAACAGATGGAGCGGTGGCGACTCCCCCGGGTCCCGCCATTTCCTGACGATGAGGTGCCGCGTCATGTGATAAAGCACCTCATTGGTCCGCGTGCTCTCCAGGTGCTCCAGGTCCAGATCCACGGCCTCGCCGACGATCCCGGAGTTCCGCACCTTCGACGAACCCACCAGTTCCGGGGTCAGCTCCAGTACATGGTCCTCCCCGAAATCAGCCACCAGCCGATCGTTGGGAGGCTCCACGCGGTATCCGGTCACCCTCGGGAAACGAATCTCCAGCTCGTCCCTCTCCGGCCGGACGGCATGCACCCGCACCGTCTTGCTCGGTGGCTTCGGCGGCGCGACCACGGGCTCCGCCGTGAAGTCGAACGGGATGCCCAGCACATCGGCGTACTCGACGTCAAACAGGTTCTCCTCGTTCAGGTCGTAGGATTGGCGCCGGAGCGCGCGCCCGACCGCCTGCTCGCACAGCAGCTGGGTGCCGAACGCCCGGACGCCGAGCACGTGCGTGACAGTGTTCGCGTCCCATCCCTCGGTGAGCATCGAAACCGAGACCACGCAGCGGATCGAGTCGCCCAGCGTGCCCGGTTTCCCGACGGTGTTCATCACCTCGCGAAGCAGCTCCTGGTCGGTGATGTCATTGCCGTCGCTGCGGTTTCCGGTGCGCTCGCCCCGCTCCCGCCGAAAGCGCTCGATCTCGTCGGCGGCGATCTTGCGGAAGTTCCTGTCCAGCGCGTCACCGGACTCGAGCTGGAGGCTGTCGATCAGCAGGGTGCGGGGACGGGCGAGGCGGTTGCCGTGGTCGTCGAAATTGCGAAACAGGGCCAACCGTCCATTGTGAACGGCCTGATTCCCGTTCTCGGACGGTCGCTCGAAGCCCGAAATGTACTCGTACACCAGCTTCGAAGACGATGTATTGTTGCATACGATGATGAAGCACGGCGGCACCGGAATCTCGGCCTCTTCCCAGAGCCGGAATGTCTTCTCGTAGTGCCCGTACAGCGCCTCGAGGGCGGTCTGGAGGGGCACCGGCAACATCAACGGATCGAGCTCGCCCGCCTTGCCCCGCCCCTTCTTCGGCATGTGATCCCGGATGTGCTCCCAGAGCTTCCGAAACATGGGCATGTCCTGGCCCGGGATGTTGTCCGCCACCGGCACGCGCGGCAGCTTGACGATTCCGCACTCGATCGCATCCATCAGCGAGAAGTCGCTCATCGTCCACGGGAACAGCGTTCCCTCGGCGTAGCCCGAACCCCGGAGGAAGAAGGGCGTGGCGGACAGGTCCATCACGCGACTCACGTCGAGCCTGCGCGCCACCGCCTCCAGCCCGGAGATCCACAGCCGCGCCGCCTCCGTGTTCTGCTTGGCTTCTTTCTTATCGTCCCCCTTCAGGACTTCCTCGTCACGCGATCCCGGCTTCTCGCGGTAGCAATGGTGCGCCTCGTCGTTGAACACCAGCACGCGCTTCAAGCTCATGAGCCCTGGCATCACGCGCTGGAGCATCTGCCCCTCGGTCTCCTGGGTTTGGGGGGCGGTCCCGGTCGAGCCCGTCAACAACGCCCTGTTGCCCTTGGGCAGCTTCACGCGCTCGCGCAGCTTAAACGCGTGGTAGTTCGTGATGACGATCCTGGCCTGGTTGAGGTCCCGGATCATCTCGCTGGGAATCAGCTCGCGTTTCCCGTAGTAGGCGTCCGGGTCGTTGGGCTGGAGCACCCGCAGCCGGTCGCGGATTGTGATACCGGGCGTCACGACCAGGAACCCGCGCGTGAACCGCGGGCTGTTGGGGTGCCGCACCGCGTTGACCGTCTGCCAGGCGATGAGCATGGCCATGACCGTCGTCTTCCCGGCGCCCGTGGCCATCTTAAGGGCGAGGCGCGAGAGACCCTGATTCGCGGTGTGACTCACCTCCTCCAGGCTGCGGAGCAAGGTCACGATTGCCTTCGCACGACTCCTCGGGGCCACCTCGGTGAGCCAGATCGCGGTCTCGGCCGCCTCGACCTGGCAGAAGAAAGGGCGGATGCCGCTGAACTTATGGGACCGCCAGTGCCGAAGCAGCCGCGCGGTGGTCGGGGTCACTCCCCAGTCGTTGGGATTCGGAATGTCGCGCCACCGGTCCACGTGACCACGCACGGTGTTGATCCGGGCGGTGAGGTACTGCTCGTCGTCCGTCGATAGCTCCTCGTGTTCATCGATCCCGAGCCGCGCTTGGGCGGCACTGGCGCCGTGCTGCTGCGCCGTCGGGAACGGCGTGATGAACTCCGCGGGACGGCGCCCGTCGAGGATTCGGTGAGTGGGTTGCCCCTCGGCGTCCAGCTCCCAGTGTCGGTGGGGGTACTCGTAGGGGTTGTTCAGAATCGGACGCTCGAAGAAGCGCTTGACCGACGAATTCCCCGCTGGCGAGCCGTTGGAGTCGGCAGACATGTGATGCGCCTCCTTGGGGCGGGGAATCGTGAAGTCGTTGAGCCAATACGATAACACTCTGGCGTGGTGCTACTCCGACCCCCCCGCCGGCTTCCTGTAGTCCAGTGGCGGAGCCCGGTCGCCCACCAGCGACACGTACCGGAAGTCCGGTCCGACCTTCTCCAGGTACTCCGCCTTGGCGGCCGCCAGCAGCTCCGAGTCGGTGAACAGGTCGACCGCGGTCATGGCGAGCGTCTTGGCCGCGACGACCATCCCCTTGTTGCCGATCGATGTACCACCGGCAGCGATCGCCTGCCACGAATGCGCGGGCGTTCCCGGCACCCAGGTGGCCGTGTTGATCCCGACCGTCGGCACCACCCAGCTCACGTCGGCGACGTCGGTGGAGCCGCCGCCCGCGCGCGGCATGTAGGTCTGCACCTCGGCAGCGCTCTCGAGCGGGGGTTTCTCGGTGAGCGTCGCCTGGATGGCCCTCGCGAAGGCGCGTTCGGCGTCGTCGTACTCCACCCCGCCGACGCGCTCTAGGTTTTCGTGCGCGCGGAGCTGCAGGGTCCCGTTGCTCAGCATCGCGTAGAGGCCGTGGATGACTTCGTACTCCATGCGCGTCCCGGTCCCGAGCGCCGCCCCCTCGGCCGCGAGCGCGACGCGGTCGAAGATGGAGCGCGCGACCTCGACATCCGGGTTGCGCACGTAGTAGTAGACCTCGGCGAAGTCGGGGACCACGTTCGGCGCCGACCCGCCCGCGGTGATCACGTAGTGGATGCGCGTCTCCATGGGAACGTGCTCGCGCAGCATGTTCACCATGTTGTTCATCGCCTCCACGCCGTCGAGCGCCGAGCGGCCCTGGTCCGGGGCCCCCGCGGCGTGCGCGGAAACGCCGTGGAAGCGGAACTTCGCGGATTTGTTGGCGAGCGAAGTCGACGGACTGGCGTCGTTGCTGCTGCCGGCGTGCCAGTGCAGGACCGCGTCGACATCGTCGAAGAGGCCGCCGCGGACCATGTAGACCTTCCCCGCGCCCCCCTCTTCGGCCGGGGTGCCGTACAGCCGGATGGTCCCGGAGGTGCCGGAGGATGCCAGCCACTCCTTCACCGCCACCGCCGCCGCCACCGATCCCGAACCGAACAGGTGATGACCGCAGGCGTGCCCGGCCCCCATCTCCGGCCTGGGGTCCCGCTCGGCGCTCCGCGACTGCGTGATCCCCGGGAGCGCATCGTACTCGGCGAGGATCCCGATGACCGGCGACCCCGAGCCCCAGCTCGCGACGAAAGCGGTCGGCATTCCCTCGACTCCCGCCTCGATTTCGAAGCCGGCGGCCGCGAGCCGGGACTGCAGAAGCGCCGAGCTCTCCGTCTCCTGGTACCCGACCTCGGCCAGGTCCCAGATCTGCTGGGCGACGGCGGCGTAGTCGGATGCGTGGGCTTCGACGTGGGCGGCGACGGCTTCGTGGCCGGATTGCGCGGTCCCGGAGGCGGGAACCGCGAGGGTCGCAAGGATGGACAGCGCGAGGGTCGTGTGGATCTTCATCTGATCAGGTCTCCGGTTGGTGTATCCCCCAAGTGGTGCGAAACAACGAGTGTGGACAGATTGTTCCCCCGGATCGGCCCCGGCGCAACGAATCCAGGCGCGGGAGGGTACCGGCCAGCATCCCTCTCCAGACCGCGAGAACGAAATGTCCGCCAAAGATAGCCAACTAGTCCGCGTCGCCGCCGTCCAACCGCGCGGCTTCCCCTTCGACTCCGCCTCGGCGGTCTCCGAGCTGTGCGCGACCACCGCCGCGGCCGCGGACGCCGGCGCCGGCCTGGTCGTCTTCCCCGAAGCCTTCATCGGCGGCTATCCCGGGGGACTGGCCTTCGGCGCGGCGGTCGGGGGCCGCAAGCCGGCGGGACGCCGCACCTTCGGCCGCTACCATGACGCGGCAATCCGCGTTCCGGGCCCCGAGACCGGGCAGATGGGCCGCGCGGCCGCCGACGCGGGCGTCTACCTGGCGGTCGGCGTCATCGAGAAGGGCGCCGCCCATTCGCCCGGCACCCTCTTCTGCACGCTCCTCTACTTCGCCCCCGACGGCACCCTGGCCGGCCTGCACCGCAAACTCAAGCCCACGGCCGCCGAACGCCTCATCTGGGGCGAGGGCGACGGCAGCACCCTTCCCGTCCTGGACACGCCCTTCGGACGGGTCGGCGGGCTGATCTGCTGGGAGAATTACATGCCGCTGGCCCGCATGGCGATGTACGGCAAGGGGGTGGAAATCTACCTCGCGCCCACCGCCGATTCACGCGACCGCTGGCAGGCCACGCTCCGCCACATCGCGCTGGAGGGCCGCTGCTTCGTCATCGGCTGCAACCAGTTCGTCACGAAGGAGCACTACCCGGCGGACATCGAGATCCTGGAAGAGTTCGCCGACTGGCCCGAGGTGATGTCGCCCGGCGGGACCTCGATCTACACGCCGCTGGGCGAACCGCTGGCCGGCCCCCTCCTCGGTGAGGCGGGCATCCTCTACGCCGATCTGGACCTCGGCGACGTGGCCCGCGGCAAGTTCGACTTCGACGTGGTGGGGCACTACGCGCGGCCGGATGTCTTCGAGTTCCGGGTGAACGAGAAGCCGATGAATGCGGTGAGACGGTAGAAATCCGGCCGGATTCCCCTGTTTTCGATATATGATAGCATATCATGGATATATCATACTATATATTCACGACACGAAAATATATGATAATATATCAACCGACGAACGCTCCCGGCGGAGGTCGGCCTTGATGAATGCCCCCGCACCCGCGAGAATCCGTTCCCACCCTCTTGTCACCCGAAGGAATTCACCACGATGACCACGACCATGACCGCGCCCTCCCCGTCCGTCACCCAGCGCTACCTGGACGAAGCGGAGCGCTATTCCGCCCACAACTACCATCCGCTGCCCGTCGTCCTGGACCGGGGCGAAGGCGTGTGGGTCTGGGACGTGGACGGCAACCGGTACCTCGACATGCTGGCCTCCTACTCCGCCGTGAACCAGGGGCACCGGCACCCGGAGATCATCGCCGCCGCCCGCGAGCAGATGGATCGGCTGACGCTGACCTCGCGCGCGTTTCACAACGACCAGATGGGGCCCTTCCTGCGCGAGCTCTGCGAGGCCGCCGGGTTCGACGCCGCCCTGCCGATGAACACCGGCGCCGAGGCCGTCGAGACCGCGATCAAGATGGTGCGCAAGTGGGGCTACGAGGCGCGCGGGGTGCCGGACGGCCAGGCCGAGATCATCGTCTGCGAAGACAACTTCCACGGACGGACGACGACGATCGTGGGCTTCTCGTCGGAGGCGCAGTACAAGGCCGGGTTCGGCCCCTTCACCCCCGGCTTCCGGCTCATCCCCTACGGCGAAATCGACGCGCTCAAGCGCGCGATCGGGCCCAACACGGTCGGCTTCCTGGTCGAGCCCATCCAGGGTGAGGCCGGCGTGATCGTGCCGCCCGACGGGTACATGCGCGACGCGGCCGACCTGTGCCGCGAGAACGGCGTGGCGCTGGTCGCCGACGAGATCCAGACGGGGCTGGGCCGCACCGGCCGCTTCATGTGCTGCGACTGGGAGGACGTCCGTCCCGACATCCTGATCGTGGGCAAGGCGCTCGGCGGCGGGGTCTACCCGGTGTCGGCCGCGATCGCGGACGCGGAATTCATGGACGTCTTCCGGCCGGGCGACCACGGCTCCACCTTCGGCGGCAACCCGCTGGGCGCGGCGGTGGGCAGGGCGTCGCTGCGCGTGATCGTCGAGGAGGACCTGTCGCGGCGCTCCGACGAGCTGGGGCGCTGGTTCATGGACCGGCTGCGCGCGATCCCCTCGCCGCACGTGGAGGGGGTGCGGGGGAGGGGGCTCATGATCGGCGTGGTGATCCGGGAGTCCTCGGGGACCGCGAGGCCGTTCTGCGAAGCGCTCCAGACGCGCGGGATCCTTGCCAAGGAGACGCACCACCAGGTCGTGCGGTTCGCGCCGCCGCTGACGGTGACGCGCGCGCAACTGGAAGACGCGCTGGTCGAGATCGAAGCCGTGCTGAGGTAGCCATCGGCTCCGGGGCGCACGGATCGTCGCCGGACGGCGGGTCCGGTCGCCGGCCGCAAAGGCGTCGCCCGTTGGTCAGCCGCCCGGCGGCCCGATCGTCCCCTGCTTCGTGGTGTCTATCTCCGCGGCTTCACCCTCGCCGAACAGGACGGCCTTCACCTGCCCGTAGAGGAATTCCTTCGACTCCGGCTTGCGCGGGTTGAGACCGAAGTGGTTGATCAGCAGCGTCTGGTGCTGAAGCCAGTCGCGCCAGCACTGTGCGCAGATTTCGCGCTGGATGCGTTCGCCCAGCTCCGACCGGAAGGGCGGTCGCGGGAGTGCCGGGGAGGGTTCGTCCGGGTGTTTCAGGCAGCGGATCTGCTCCACCGTGCTCCTCGTGGGGGAAGGGTCTTGGGCGCCGCGCGGGATTTCCGTCTTGCAGGGCGCGGGCAGGCCAAGATAACACGGCGACCGGGGGAGCGTGGCCCCCGCAACGTTGACAGGTGCCGGCTCCGAACATTGGGCCGCGCGGCCCTCGGATGTAGATTTAGTGGCCCTGACAGGACAATGAGGAGAATGGGAGGAAAGCGATGTCCACGTCGCACACGCCCAATAACGACGGACTGAACGACGGCGAGGGTCCTCTGCTTTCCGGCGAGCAGTTGAAGCACCTGGAGGACAGGCTGCTGCAGGAGCGCAAAAAGGCGCTGCGTGGCCTCGGGGTATTCAACGATGCCGCGCGGATGGACCGCACCTCGGAAGATTCGGACCTGGTGGCCTATACGGACCACATGGCGGACCAGGGAACGGAGGCCGCGGAGCGGGAGAAGGCCGCCCTGTTCGCCACCAAGGAGGGGCGGTACCTGTACCG
>JAPOOQ010000605.1 GCA_026713345.1 Gemmatimonadota bacterium
CTCCTCGAACTCGGCGTCGCGCACGTAGATGCGCTCGTGGTCCTCCGAGAGCGCCATCGAGGTGGGGATCCCGGTCGTCAGTTCGATCCGGTCCACGATCTCCATGGTGTTCTCGTCGATGACGTGGATCGCGTGGTCGTACCCCGCCATGTAGATGATGCCGTTGCCGCCGTTTTGGGCGTGGGCGGGGGGGGCGGTGAGGGCGAGGGCCAGGGCGGCCGCGGTGAACGCCGACCTCACGGGAAGATCAGGTCGATCTTGCGCCAGTCCTTCTGGGCGGACGCGCACTTCCCGGTCCAGTCGGGCGCGTGGTTCAGCTGGTCGGGGACGTGGGCGGGCCAGAAGCAGGCGAGGTGGCAGTCGAAGAGGTCGCGTTCCACCGGCTGCCAGAGGCCTGCGGTGCCGCCGGTCGAGTCGACTTCCCAGCCGGGCGCGAAAACGAGGGAGCAGCCGAGCGGGATGTTCGGGCCGCTCTCGAGGGCGACGACGTCGAGGTCGGCGGGGTCGCCGGATGCGAGTGCGCCGTTGCCCGGGGGCTGGCTTCCCATGTCGCCGGGGGCGCCCGCAGTCGCTTCAGCCTGCGCCTCCGCGTGCCCCTCGATCCGCCGCGCTTTCTGGTTGATCGCTTTCAGGTGGTCCACTGGTTCGTCTCCGTTGTTGCCCAGGGTAACCGGCTGCCCCTCAACATTGGGGCGACCGCCGCCCGCTGCGCAACATCAACCCTTCAGCAGTCCGTAGAGTTCGACGAAGGGAACGTCCATTTCGTCCGTCCTCGCGAGCAGCACGTAGTCCTCGCCGATGTCCATGAGCTCCGAGCCCGCGGGAACCGTGACTTCGCCCAGCAGGCGGCCGTCGGCGAGAAAGACTTCGTATGTGTCGTGGCCGGTCTCCGCTTCGCCCAACTGCCACATGCCCACCCAGGTGTTTCCGCTTCGGTCGATCTGTAGCGACCTTCCCCTGGGGATGGAGTCCGGGGCCGGGAAGTACTCTTCGACAACGGCCGGGCTCACGTTAAGGAGCATGTCGGACATGCGCTGGTAGAACGCCGCGAGTACTTCCGCGCCGGGCGCCACCGCGCCATCGTGTCGCCGGACAACCCGCAGAGTATCGCCGGCGGTCGTCATGAAGGTCAGCTCGTAGCGGTCGTGGCGCAGTGCGGCCACCACCGTTGGCGACCCTCCCACGGCCACTCGATCATCCCGCTCGAACGGATCGAACACATGGTTGTACAGCCCATCGGACCCCCGGTGGTACCCATCCCCGGCCACGGCGAACAGACCGATCGTATCGAGGTGAGCCTGTCGCCACCGGGTCCGCAGCATACGGTAATCCCGCGTCCGCACGACACCCGGGGGAGGCAGGCCCGTCTCCCCAACGCTCTTGCACAGGAACACGTCGTCGCCGTTGAAGGTGACGTCACAGCCCGACCCATACGGAAGCGCCCAGTCGAACCGTTCATCGGAGATCAGCTCGCCCGACGAACTGAAGCGAACCCGCTTTTCGCTTCCCCCGATCTGCACGCCTCCCGCGAATCTCGACAGTTCGTCCGCGAATTCAACCTCTCCCGGCCCCTCGCCCCGCCCCCCTGTCGTCACCAGGTGATTCCCCCGGCCATCGAAGAAACGGAGTTCGCTGGACGCCCCGGCAAGGATGGCGATCGTGTCCGGCGCCAGCCGCAGGGCGCCGACGATCCAGGTGAACAGGTACTCGGGCTCCTCCGTGCCGAGCCCGATGGCCACGGAGGGTTCGGGCGCGAGCCGCCAGGCGTCGCCGCCCGGTGCGATCGCCTCCCAGACGTCCACGATTGCGATTCCGGCCGAGTCTTCGATGGTGAACGCGGCGCCGTCCGTGGACGCGGCCCGACCGTCGGCGTCACCCCCCGCGCAGGCGCCCGGCAGAAGGCAGGCCGTCAGTACCAGGAACTCCTCCAGATACCGGCGCGCCTCCTGGTTGATGGCCTTCAGATGGTCCACTGGTCGCCTTCCTTCGCCGGTACATTCATGGCCCGTTCCAACATAGGCGACCGGCACGCCCGGTGGCGAGTCCGGGGCGCAACGCCTCGCCCGGCGGCGGAAGTCGGACTATCGTACTCAGCCTGACCCGGAAGGATCCATCGATGTCTCCACGAAGAGACACGCGTCCTCGGCCAAGGAGGTGACTAGCATGAGCGTGGTTCTGAATACTGTCAGCGCAATTCAACTGTGTGCGGGTTGCGCTGTGGAATTCGAATCCCGGGTTACGCTGGGTGCGATCGAGGACCCCACAGGCCCGGGGTTTTTCGCCGAGGTTCTCGACATGGGGGACCAGGGATACCTGGTGAGCTCCGAGGCCCTGGGCGGCGTGGTGATCGTCTACGATTCCGAGGGGCGCTACCAGCGAGAGCTGACGCGCGAGGGCGAAGGGCCGGGAGAGTTGCGTACCCAACCCAGGTTCGCCAGCGGCCCCGGTGGAATCATCCTGATGGAGTCGGGCTTCGCGAGATTGCATCTGTACACGAGCGACCTCGAATTCATCAGGACCTTGCAGGTTCCCGGGGCTGTCTTCCTGGGATCGATTCAGCCGAATCCGGCAACCGGGGGCTGGCTGGTCACCTACCGTGGGGAAGACTTCACCGAGGTGGGGATCCTGCTGCTCGACCAGGAAGGCAACGTGGTCCGCTCGATGCAGACCGGTGAAGAGAGTTGGCGCGGGTTGGCGAGTTTCATCCCGGGCACCGACGGCATGATATGGGGCAGTTCGGCCTTTGGGATGATAGTACTCTTTGATGAGGATCTGGAACTCCTGGGCTCCCTGCAACTGGAACTGCCCGGAACGGAAGGGTGGGAAGCTCCTCGGACCGGGCCCGTCGGGGGGTACCCGGCCCAGGTCAATGACATCCGCCTTGCGCCCGACGGCTCGGGCCTATGGGTTTTCGCAATGGCGCCGGAAGAGAGATTCGTCGAATTGAGCGTCGACGAACTTCGCGACGAGGTCATGGCCAACAACTCCGCGCTGGAGCGGGTTGCCGACGCCTACCTCTATTGGGTTCGGCTGGAGCCGGATGGTCTGACCCTCGTGGGAATGGATCACTTCGACACCCTGGTGCGTCCGCTGGGCGACGGGGATCTCGCCTACGACATCTTGGAGACGCCGGACGGGAACCGAAGGGTTCGGGTGGGACGGCTGCGCTTTACGAAGGGGAGCGGCTGAGATTCGATCACCCAGGTAGTTCCCCCCATTTCTCCTCACCCCCCAACCTGCTATACTTCGTACCATATCAGTCATAGAATGAGTCGATATGGTACAAACTATCCCACGTCCGCGTCTCCTGGCCGCTCTGCGCGACCGGCTGCTGGCTTCGCCCGCCGTCACCATCCTCGGCGCACGCCAGGTCGGCAAGACCACCATCGCGCGCGAGCTCATGGACGCGTGGCCGCAGCCGTCCGAGCATTTCGATCTGGAGAAGCCGCGCGACTGGCAGGCGCTCAGCCTCGCCCCGGAACGGGTCCTGAGCAGCTGCCGGGGGCTCGTAGTGCTGGACGAGGTGCAGCGAATGCCGCAAATCTTCGAGATCCTGCGGCCCCTGTGCGACGATCCGAACCGGAAGGCCGTCTTCGCGCTTCTCGGCAGCGCCTCGCCCGACCTTGTGAAGGGCGTGTCCGAAACCCTGGCGGGCAGGGTCCGATTCGTCGGAATGGGCGGGTTCTCCCTGCTCGAGGTGGGGTCCCATGGTGCTGACCGGCTCTGGCTGCGCGGCGGGTTTCCGCGCGCGTTCCTGGCGGACTCGATTGCCGACTGGGTCGACTGGATGGACTCGTTCACACAGACCTTCGTGGAACGCGACATCCCGGGGATCACGCCGGGCGTATCGACCGAAGCCGTCGGCCGCTGCTGGAGGATGATGGCCCATCTGCACGGGCAACGCTGGAACGCGGCAGAGGTCGCGCGCTCGCTCGATGTTCGGGCGCCCACGGCGAACCGCTACCGGGACCTGCTGGTCGGCACATATATGGTGCGGCTGCTCCCCGCGTGGTCCGAGAACATCGCAAAGCGCGTGATGAAATCGCCCAAGGTCTACCTGCGGGACAGCGGGATGCTACACTACCTGCTCGGCCTGGAAAGCATGCGCGACCTCGCCGGTCATCCCCGGTACGGCGCCAGCTGGGAGGGATTCGCGCTCGAGCAGGTGCTCCTGGCTCACGGCGACCGCGAGTCCTACTACTACGCCACCAAGAGGGGCGCGGAGCTGGACCTGCTTCTGCGGCGCCGGGGACGACACTGGGGCTTCGAGTTCAAGGCGAGCGAGACGCCCCGCGTTACAAAGTCCATGCACACCGTGCTTCGGGATCTCGAGTTGCAGCACCTCTGGGTCGTGTACCCGGGTCCCACCGAGTATTCGATGCACGACCGCATCACGGCCCTGCCGCTGGCCAGGGTGCATGAACTCGATCTCAATCCGCGCCCCGCGCGGCGGCTCACGTCGCACCGGGCCAGCCACTCGAAGAGCGCCGGCGTCCTCAAGTACGTGCTCTACGTGGACGGGCCTTCCGACCTGGCCCTGCTGCGGGCCCTGGCCGATCGGCTGGAGCATCCCGCAGCCGATGCGTGGGACGACCAGGCCAACGCCTTCTACCTTCGCGACCTGCGACGGGTTCCGGGTGCCGCTCAAGCCGGCCCCGGGGCGGGACCAGGCGGCGCGCCGCGGTCCGGCAGGAGCAGGTTCGCGCTGACGCCCGCGCAGCATTTCCGCGCTCTTCGCCGCGACGATCCCAACCTGAGAGGCCTCGCGATCCTCGACATGGGGACAGAGGCTCGCCAGGAGGTCGAGGAGGATGGCCTGCTGACCGTCTGGTGGTGCCGCGGGGAGGTCGAACGGCACCTCCTCCAGTCCGAGGTTCTTGGCATCTACGCAGCCACCCGGTACTTCAACCGGCCGGTGATCGACCGGATCGAGGACGAGTTGCTGGACGTCACCTACAGCGTTCATCCGGATGGCGGTCGCTTTCTGGACGATCCCGAGCGGGTCGAGCGCAGCCCCAGCGAATTCGTCAGGGAGTTCTTCCGGCGCCTGGCGGACCGGATCGGTGACGAGAGCCTCCTTCCCCTGGGCGATCTGCACCGTCTGGTCCGGTCGATGGACAAGAGGGACATCCCCTCCGAAGTCTCCCGGGTCCTGGACCTGCTGGACACCCTGTTCCGGCGCGCCCGGCGCGATCAGAAGTGCCCCGTCACGGCCGGACCGGCGGCGATCAAGCGCGAGAGCGACCGTGATGCCTTCGTCGTAAGGGCGGACTGGGCGGAGGGCCCCTACAGGATCACTGGGCAGGCCGTCGCGCTAATCAAGGACGGGGGTCCCGACGCGGGGACGAGGGACCGCATCGTCCAGGCTCTCCGGCAGCAGTGGGACGCCGGCGTGGACCGGCCCGCGGTGGATAGTGAGCTGGTGGACTCCCTCACCCCTCAAACTGCTCCAGATACCCCGGATTCTTAACCGCGATCTCCCCGTACACCTTCAGACACGTATCCGTCCAGCTCCGGATCCAGTCGCAGTAGTGCAGGTTGGCTACGCCGGTGTCGCCGTAGCGGACGTGCGCCTCGTGGTAGCAGCCGCCGGCACACAGCGGACGCGCCCAGCAGGTGTTGCAGTCGGTCTTGTTGGCGACATGATGCCGTCCCAGGAATTCGAACTGGCGCTGGCGGTCGAGTCCCTTGTCCACCGAGCCGATGCTGTGTTCGTCGGAGCCCGCAAACCGGTGGCAGAGCGCGACTTCGCCGTCGGTGGCGACGCCCATCAGCCCCAG
>JAPOOQ010000606.1 GCA_026713345.1 Gemmatimonadota bacterium
TAACCCCACCCCAGCGCCCCTATGGACCTCCGCTCTCCTCCAAGGTGATCGGAATCCTCCGGAATCCGTGATCGGTTCGTCGGAACGGGTGATCGGAATCGTCGGAATGCGGATCAGGGAACGGCGCTGGGAGCCAGCGGAACTGAACGGCGGTAAGCTGTGCGAGATCGTGTACTCGATCCTCTCTGGTCATGTGGCCGGGTCGTTCCCATCGTCTCCGTCAAAACCCCCCAACATGTACGACGCCTGCAAAGCCCTAGAGCAGGCGGGTGGGCGTCGCTCACTTCGAATCCAGATACCCCGGATGCTGATCGCACTCTACGAGATCAGGAACAACCGCGGGGTGGGTCACGTGGGGGGGGATGTCGACCCGAACCAGCAGGACAGCACTGTGGTTGTCGGCATGTCGCAGTGGATCATGGCGGAACTGGTGCGGGTTTTTCACAACGTTGATCTGGAGACGGCAGCCGTGGCCGTTGAGACGCTCGTTGAACGTGCGATCCCGCTGATCTGGGAGGTAAACGGGACGTTGCGGGTACTAAATCCGTCGCTCACGGCACGGGATAAGTCGCTAGCGGTCCTGTACAGCGGGGGCCCTATGACCGCTGCTCAGCTGGCGAAGGCGATCGAATACAGGAACCTCTCCCGGTTCCGCGACAAGGTGATCGGCAAGGCCCATGCTGAGAAGTTGCTCAACTTCGATCAACACACCGACAAAGTCGTTCTATCGCCTGTAGGTTTGGGTTACGTAGAGACGCAGATCGACCTGGAGGTGAGCTAGAGCTAAGTCCCGAACGTGTGTGCGATTCGGTCTGCTCCCCACCGGCTTCTGCTGGGGCGGCCTCAGCCCTCCCCCAACTCCGCGCACAGGTCCCCCAACGTCACCGCGTCGATGCCATCACGCAGCGGGTAGCTCTCGTCGCCTCCGTGCACGACCAGCCGGCGATCGGGCTGGACATCGTCACACGCGGTGTGGAAGCCGCGCGGGACCCTGGGTGCCGAACTCCGTTTGACCTCGACGGCCCAGGCCTTCCCGCCGCCGAACTCCAGAACCAGGTCGATCTCCGCGCCCCCCGTGCTCCGGTAGTAGGAAGACGAGACGTGTGCCGGCAATCCACTCAGGATGTTCTCGATCACGAAGCCCTCCCAGCTGCCGCCGGCTACCGGATGGCCGAGCAGCGCGTCGAATGAATCGATGCCCAGCAGGGCGTGGCAGATGCCACTGTCCCGGAGGTAGGCCCTTGGCGCCTTGACCAGGCGTTTCCGCACGCTCTTCCGCCACGACGGCAGGCGCCTTACCAGCAGCAGATCGACCATCAGGTCCAGGTAGCGGCCCACTGTCCGGCCGCTGAGGCCAAGGGATCTGGCCAGGACTGCGGCGTTGAAGGGCTGTCCCTGATCGTGAGCGAGCATCGTCCAGAACCGCCGCAACGTCTCGCGCGGGATACGGGGGCCGAGGGCGGGGATGTCGCGCTCGAGATAGGTGCGGATGAAGTCGAACCGCCACCCGAAGCTGTCGGCATCGTTTGCCGCCAGCAGGCTGTCGGGCATTCCACCGCGATTCCAGAGGTCGTCCACATCCGTGTCGGCCGCCTCGCGTACGTTGAGCGGCTGCATCTCGCAGTACGCGACGCGGCCCGCCAGGGTCTCTCCGGTCTGTTGGAGGAGATCGATCGACGCGGAGCCCAGCAGCAGAAAGTGGCCCGTGCGCCGCCCCTCCCGTCTGCGCCGGTCGATGATTCCCCGCAGGGGCTCGAAGAGTCCCGGAATCCGGTGTATCTCGTCGAGGACCACGAGGCGGTTGGCGTTGCGCTCGCAGTACTTGTGGACATCGGTGAGCTTCGCACGGTCACGCGGGTCCTCGAGGTCGAGGTAGGCGCCGTTCCATTCACGGACAAACTCCAGGGCCACAGTGGTCTTGCCGACCTGACGCGGCCCGGTCAGCACAACGGCGGGGGCCCTGGCCAGCAGATGCACCAGCTGGCCGCTGGCCTCGCGGGGGATCAATTCAGTCATAACCATGCAAATGTAATATCGAGTGCGCGATTTACACAGTTATTTGTACTTCCTACGCTACCGCCGCCCCTCCGCCTCGTCTCCGCTCCAACTCCTCGCGGGTCCGGCGCGCCATCTCCTCGGTGATCGGGAACTTCGCGATGGCGTAGATGGCCACGCCCGACGCCAACAACGGGATGAAAGCGTCGAAGGCTCGCATCATGACGAGCGTTTGCGCCGCCTCGTTGCCACCCAGGTCGATGTCGAAGCCGGTTGCGACCAGGAGGTACCCGCCCAGACCGAGTGCA
>JAPOOQ010000607.1 GCA_026713345.1 Gemmatimonadota bacterium
TCACTTCTGAAGACTTCCAGCAAATACCCCTGCCCGAGACCTTTCCCGCCTTCGCCGCGGCGACGGCCGACCTGGTGGATCACCTCTGGGTGCGGGAATACGAACTCCCCGGGGAAGGGGGCCCCAATCCGGTCTGGACCGCTCGGGATAGCAGTCCGTGGACAAAGCTGGCCGAGCGGGCGGGCGGGCGGGTATGATTGCGGGCGGAAACCCCGGACCATCCCCGGAACCGAATCCGTCCACCCACAGATCCCGAGACATCCCCATGCCCCCCACCTTCGACATGTCCCTCATCCAGCGCGGTGCGCGCCTGCGCCGCTCCCCGTACTTCGACGCCACGCTGGCCGCCGGCTGCCGCGCCTATACCGTCTACAATCACATGTTCCTGCCCACCCGCTACGACGACCTCCACGCGGAGTACGAGAAGCTGCTGACCGGGGTCACGGTGTGGGATGTGAGCGTCGAGCGGCAGGTCGAGATCACGGGCCCGGACGCCTTCGAGTTCACCAATCTGCTCACGCCGCGGGACCTTACGAAGTGCGCGGTCGGGCAGGGGAAGTACGTCCTGATCACCGCCGCCGACGGCGGCATCGTGAACGACCCGGTGCTGCTGCGCCTCGGCGAGAACCACTTCTGGCTGGCGCTCGCGGACAGCGACGTGCTGCTATGGGCGAAGGGCGTGGCGCTGAACTCCGGCCTCGACGTGCAGATCTGCGAACCCGACGTGTCGCCGATGCAGGTGCAGGGTCCGAAGTCGAAGGAGGTCGTGCGGCGGCTTTTCGGCGATGAGGTGCTGGCGCTGCGCTATTACTGGTTCCTGGAGACGGAGCTGGATGGCATCCCGGTGGTGGTGACGAGGACGGGGTGGAGCGGGGAGGTCGGCTACGAGATCTATCTGCGCGACGGGAGCCGGGGAGTGGAGTTGTGGGACCGGGTCATGGACGCGGGGCGCGACTTCGGCATCACGCCCACGGGTCCGTCGGATATTCGCCGGGTCGAGGCGGGGATTCTGAACTACGGGACCGACATGACGCTGGACACCAATCCGTACGAGGTCGGGCTGGGGTGGCAGGTGGACCAGGGTCAGGAGGCTGATTTCATCGGGCGCGAGGCGCTGGCGCGGATCGCCGCCGAGGGGCCGGGCAGGCTTCTCGCGGGGGTCGAGATCGACGGTGCGGCGCTGGACCTGAACATGACGCGGTGGCCGGTGCATGGGGGCGGCGGTGAGCACCCTGGCGGCGGCGGAGAGGCGATCGGCTTCGTCACCTCTGCGGTGTATTCGCCGCGGCTGGGCAGGAACATCGGCTACGCGATGGTGCCGGCGGCTATGGCGGAGATGGGAACGCGGTTGCGGGTTGCCACGGCAGACGGGGAGCGTGACGCCGTGGTGGTGCCGCGGCCCTTCGTCGATCCCGACAAGGAGATCCCGAAGTCGTAGGCGGGCGTACGGGAGCATGTGGCGATACCGCGACTGGTCGCGTTCCAGTGGCTCTCGTCGAAACGGTCTCCGTCGATCTGCTCGATGTCGGCGGCATCCCCGTAGATGGCCACGATGCTGGAGGTGAGGACGACGCGTCGTACGGACGACGTGCGGTTGGCGGCATCGAGGACGTTGCGGGTCACCGACGGTGGCGGGCTCGATGAGGTCGCCCAGCGGGTCTCGGAAGGTGGGCGGTCTTGCCGTTGCCGCCCGTGACGAGGGCGGGGCCGGGGGGGTGGGGAGGGGGGTGGGGTGGGGTCAATCGACCAAGACAGCCGCAACGGGCATGCGCAGCCCCATCGGACTGGATTTTCGGTGCGTGTGCCATTATTTCATCTTGGCACCACGACCCGCCAGTCGCCAACCCAAGCCATTCATCCAATCCCTCAGGAGCCAAAGATGGCCGATCAAAGCTTCGACAACAGCCCCGCTCTCAAGACCGCAGTCGACCTCGAAATCGTCGGGGAGAACATCCTGGATATCGCGGATTTCGCGGTCGAGAAGTACGAGTTCAGACACGACACGCGGCTGTCCCCCGAAGCGAAACAGGAAGCGGCGGAGCAGGTCCGGGCCGCGCTGTGGGAAGTGGTCGAGGCCTTCAAGATCCGGCGCAGGCAGGTTCTCCAGCGGATGTTCGACACCGCCGACAAAGTCGTACAGGAGAGTGTTGAAGGCTCCTAGTACACATGGACATAAATACTAGAACGTATAAGCAAGCCACTGGCGCCTGCGGTAAGGAATGGCCATCTTGGTTCAACCAGGAGGCTAATGATGCCCAGATCCAGCCCGTACGTCATCACATTGACGCCCAACGAACGCCGTGTCCTCGAAGCGAGAGCCCGCCAGTATACGTTACCGTATCGGGACGTGGTGCGCGCCAAGATCGTCCTGCTGGCCGCCGAGGGTATCCAGAACAAGGAGATCGCCGAGCGTCTCGATATGCCGCGCCCGGTGGTGAGCAAGTGGCGAAAGCGCTTCTTCCGAGAACGCCTCGCGGGACTCGAGGACCGGTCGCGGCGAGGTCGGCCGCCGGCTTTTCCCCCCTCGGGTCGTCGCCGAAGTGAAGGCACTGGCCTGTGAACTGCCCTCCACGCTGGGGCTGCCGCTGTCGCGCTTCAGCCGCTCCGAGCTGCGGCGGCAGGTCCTGGCAGCCGGCATCGTCGCCGACATCAGCGGCACCACGATCTGGCGGTGGCTTCATGCCGACGCCTGCGCCCCTGGAGCCGGCGGAGCTGGATCTTTCCGCGCGATCCCGAGTTTGGGCCCAAGGCGGAGCGCGTCCTCGACCTCTATCACCGGCAATGGAACGGGCGTGCGCTCTTCGGCGACGTCGTCGCCAAGATCTCCATGGTTGCCTTCGATGCCCTCGTCGCCCAGGTGATGGCCCGTGAACCCTACCGGTCCGCCAGGCGCATCTTCTGGATCGTCGATGGCGGCACGATCCATCGCGGCCAGCGCGCCGCCGACCGTCTCCAGGCACGGTTCGACAACCTCACCCTGGTGCACCTGCCCACGCACGCGAGCTGGATGAACCAGATCGAGATCTACTTCTCGATCCTCCAGCGCAAGGCACTCACCCCCGCCCATCCCTCACTCCGCGAAGCCGCATGAGAATACGTCACCGAACTTCTGAACCGGTGTACTAGCGAGCCGCTTCAGGCAGTCCAGGGGCCGTCTTGACAGCCGGTAGTCGAGGGCATCCCTACGAAAAGGGACTTTGGATGAGGTCGGCGTTTTCACCCCACGTCGCCATCGTCGGATACAGCCACCGAATGCCCGGTGGTATCGGTACCGATGACGATTTCTGGCAACTGCTGAGCCAGCGCGAGATGGGCGTGGCTCGATCTGAGCGTCCGTCTTCCTCCAGCATGCACCGAACGACCCGAAGCTGTTTGGCGCTCGGCACCCGGTCGCCAGCGGCGGCCACCGTTCGCACTCCGCCGTCCTCGCCCCTACCCAATCTCCGGCCTCCTCAGATGCCAGTCCGTCCCCATCTGGTACGCGTGCGCCACGCTCAGGATCTTGTCGTCCGCGAACAGGTCGCCGATCAGGGTGGTCGTGAGCGGCATCTCGGTCGGGTTGTCGGAGTCCGGGTTGCGCACGCCGAAGTCGTAGGGCACCACCACCGCGGGGTGGCCGGTCTGGTTGGTGAGGCCGACCTGCCCTGACCCGCTCACGAACATGTCGAAGTCCTGCATGACCTCGGCCATCTCGTTCATGAGGATCAGGCGGCGGCGCTGGGACTGCACGAAGTCGAGGGCGGGGACGTCCCGGCTGCCCCGGAAGCGGCCCCGGCGGCGGCGCTCGGCGTCGCTCGCTTCTTCGGGGATCTCGGGAAGCTCGCCGCCGGGCGCGACGTGGAAGTCGAAGGCCGCGGCCGACTCGACACCGAGCGCGTTGGAGCGGCCTGACGGGATTTCGGGCATGAGCTGGGGGTCGGCGCCGAGTTCGCTGAGCGCCTCGACGAACGACTCGGGGGCGTCTTCCGTGTAGCCGATTCTCATGGCGCCGAGGTCGGGGGCGGGGTCGAAGCGGAAGGGGGTCGTGAGCGACGCCGGGTCCTTCTCGTCGGCGCCGTGGATAGCGTTGAAGACGAGTGCGCAGTCGAGCGCGCTGCGGCACATCGGCCCGGTCTTGTCCATGCTCCACGACAGAACCATCCCGCCGTAGCGGCTGACGCGGCCGAAGGTTGGCCTGAGCGCGGTGAGGCCGCAGCGGCGCGAGGGCGACACGATCGCCCCCTGGGTCTCGGTGCCGATCGCGAAGGCGACGCACCCGCCCGCCGTGGCCGAACCGGGACCGGCCGACGACCCGCTCGACCCCTCCTCGACGTTCCACGGGTTGCGGGTCCGGCCGCGGTACCACTGGTCGCCCCGCGCGAACTCGCCGGTCGCGAGCTTGGCCGCGAGCACGGCGCCCGCTTCCCGCAGCCGCACCACGACCTGCGAATCGTACCGGGTGAACTGGCCGCTGAACTCGGCGGAGCCCCACGTCGTGCGGGTTCCCGCGACGGCGAAGAGGTCCTTGACCCCGTACGGGATGCCGTGCAGGGGTCCGCGCCACCCTCCCGCGGCGATCTCCATGTCGGCCTGGCGCGCTTCTTCCCGGGCGCGGCCCTCCAGGATGGTCACCGCGCAGAGGAGAACGGGATCGAGCCGCTTGAGGCGGCCCAGGTAGACCTCGGTGAGCTCGGAAGACGTGATCTCCCGCGCGCGGATCAGCGCCGCGAGACGGTGCACCGGCTGGAATGCGAGGTCCTCCTCGGTGGTGGGGACAGGTCCGCTCCAGCGCCCGATGTCGATTTCGGCGCGCTCGAAGGGATCGCCGCCGTTCTCGCGCCACAGCCTCTCCATGAGCGAGCCGGTCCCGCCCGGGTAGGCCTGGAACTGGAGCGCGGGGGGCTCGCCGTTCCCGAGGGGGACGGGGGGCGGGGGCTCTTGCGGTTGGGGCGGCTGGAGGGGGGCTTGGGATGTGGCCGCGGCGCCCGCGGACGACTCGAAGCCGCCCAAGGTGCCCGGCTTCAGCGTACCGGCAGCAGCAGCCGCAGCAGCGGTCGCAACGAAGCGGCGTCGATCGATTCGTGAATTGCTCATGTCCTCATTCCCTTTCAGCTATTGCCGTGCGCCTGTGGCCCGGTCCGGAAAACTGCTGCCTGCCAGCGTCTCGCGTTCACGCGTCCCGCCCAGCCATTGCATGGCCCCGCAAGCGATAAACTCCCACAGTCAGCAGCGGAAACACCACAATCGCGGTGAAGACGTAGCTCATGGCGTTATACCCCTTCCCGATGAGGTCCACAAGGCCCACCCGGGAAAGCAGGTAGCTGGCAAGCAGCAGGATCACCGCCGTAACGGGCCGCAACCGCCTCGCGTCCGGTCCCGTAGCCGCCCGCGATAATGATCGACTGGAAGACCAGCCCGGGAAGCAGGTAGCGACGGAACCAGGAGGGCATGGACCCCTACCCCCCCGACACCGCCTGCA
>JAPOOQ010000608.1 GCA_026713345.1 Gemmatimonadota bacterium
CCGATGGAGAACAACCCGCGCGCCGTGTTCGAGCGGCTCTTCGGCGACAGCGGGTCGGCCGACCCCGAGGTGCGGCGGGCGCGCCGGCGGCAGAAGCAGAGCATCCTCGACTCGGTCACCGGCAAGCTCGCCGACCTGAAGGTCGAGGTGGGGCCGCGCGACCGCGTCAAGCTCGACGAGTACACCGAGGCGGTGCGGGACGTCGAGCGCCGCATCGAGATCGCCGAGCGGCAGCGCGACGTCGAGCCGACGTTCACCGAGCAGCCGTCGGCCCCGCCGCGGGTCTTCGAGGACCATCTCGGCCTGATGTTCGACCTGCAGTTCCTCGCCCTCCAGGCCGACCTCACCCGGGTCGTCACGTTCATGATGGGCCGCGAGCAGAGCACCCGCGCCTATCCGCAGATTGGCGTCCCCGACGCGCACCACCCGCTCTCGCACCACGAGGACGACCCCGAGCGCATCGCGGTGATGTCGAAGATCAACGCGTACCACGCGGAGCTGACGGCCGGCTACCTGGCCCGGCTGCGCGCGGCCGAGGACGCCGACGGGTCGCTCCTCGACAACATGACCATCCTCTACGGCGCCGGCATCTCGAACAGCACCCGGCACCTCGGCGTCGACCTGCCGCTGCTGC
This sequence comes from Gemmatimonadota bacterium, assembly GCA_026713345.1. GTDB lineage: Bacteria > Gemmatimonadota > Gemmatimonadetes > Longimicrobiales > Gaopeijiaceae > Bin94. Next base: position 635 of record JAPOOQ010000608.1, read on the forward strand.
TCCTCGGCGGCGGCGCCGGCAAGCTCCGGGGCGGCCGCCACCTGCGCTACTCGCCCGACACGTCGAACGCCGACCTCCTGATGACCCTGATGGACAAGCTCGACATGCCGCTCGACCGCCTGGGCGACAGCACCAGGAAGCTGCCGATCGACACGCTGTCGGAGGTGTGAACTCGCGATCGACCCTTCTGAACAGCCAGGGGCGTCCGCCTCGCCGTCATGAGACGTCCTGCGCAAAGACCAGGGCGCACGCCGCTCTCGATCGCCGGGCGGCGTGCGCTGGCCGCCCGCGCACGATACGTGGGAAGCCCGGAACACAAGCTTGGGGGTTGGTGGGGCGGATTGCCGAAGGCACGGCAACGGCTGGGAGGGAAGGTCGGCCGCCCCGGCAAACAGACGACAACGGTCTGTCCGTTGACCACGAACGAGGACCGCGACCAGGCAACCGAGTGGTTGCGGCGGGCGATTGTCGCCGGACAGTATCGGTTCGTGGAGGCCGATCAGGATTTTCCGAAGCGGGTGTGGTTCAGAACGCGAGGCCAAGTCTGGTGCGGCCTTTGCCTCAATCCCGCCGCCGGTGAGTACAAGGGCTGGCCGATCGACGAGGACGAGCGGCGTGCGATTTTCGACTGATTGGATTGATCACGGGCCGAACGCGTCAGCGGAGGAAAGGGCCACGCTGTGTCGTCTTGGTCTGTACGTGTCGGAGGAGAACGCGTGCCGGTTCTTCGATCCCACGTCCAATCGTACTTGCGACCATGTCACGGTGCCCGCGGTGCACTTGGCGGAAGGCCTCGCGACGGACTGGTGGTCGATCTTCGGCGGTCGCGATCGCGAGCATGCGATCCGCAAGTACCGTACGGGGTTTGCCCTTCCAGACGTGACGTTGGGGTTCGACGGCTCGACGTTTGAGATCCGGGGAGAGCAATTCGCCTCCACAAACCCCGACGTGCGTTTCTGGCAGGTTGGCAGAGAGGATCTGGCCCGCGGGGCCGCGGAGTCGATCCTGGCGGAGTTCATCGAAGGAGTTGCGGCGAGGTTGGCGGCTGCAGGCTTGTCGGACAGCGAAGCAGCTCTCCGCTGGTCTCGGTTGTCGCGTTCACTCGACAACGCGGACGAACGCGCGTTCTGTGAAGCCGCGGGCGCGCTGGGAATCGACCCGTATGGGGTCTCGGACGCGGACGCGGCATTCATCGAGCGGGCGGCCGAGCTCTTTTCGGGAGAATCGTTGCTGGAGTTCCTGGCCGGGGTGGGCGGCACGGCCCGTGAGGACCTTCTGAATTGGGTGCGGGACGTAGAGACCAGACCGCGGGAGCATGCCTCCCTTCGGGAGCTGAACGATATCGCCGATCGCATCATCGCGGGTACGCGCAGAAGGCCGGGTGAGCGCGCCTGGGCGACCGGTTACCGCGCGGCGAGGGCGTTTCGTGATGTTCTCGACATCCCGCCGGGCAAGGGGTTGACGTCTCCCGGGGACATCGCCCGAAGGCTGGGGTCGCACACCTTTGTCTGCACTTCCGGAGTTGCCGGTGTTTCTGCGCTCGTGAGCCGCGGAGACGGCGACGTTCGCATCCACGTCCGGGAGCGTGGGGCCTGGGACTGGGCCCGGCATGCGGAGAACTTCGCGTTCGCCAGAGCGATCGGCGACGCGGTATGTTATCGGGATACGCAGCGTTCCGTCGTCAACAACCTGCGTCAGGCGGAGCGCCAAGCGGTGGGCCGGGCGTTCGCGGCCGAGTTTCTTGCACCGGTCAAGAGGGTGCTCTACATGACCGGCAGTGGTTGCGACGTCGACGAGATTGCGGGCTCGCTCGACGTATCGCCGCAAGTGATTGACTGGCAGCTCGAGAACCAGGATCGCATTCGCCAGGCTTGTGCGTGACTGCCCATCTACGCGCTGTCGGAAGTGTAGGCCCGCTCGTCGTGACTGAAGAGGCGATGTCGCTCGCCATCGAGAGGCTGAGGACACGCAGGAACAGGACCGGACTGGAGAGATACCATCGTCTTCAGCAGTCGTTGTTGATGGTCGATGTGACCCTGGATCGTCGCGGCGTGAGGTGTCATCAGTGGTCAGTGGAATGCCGGCCTGATGTTGCCCGACCGTTCATCGCGCGGTAGGATGGCGATTGTCGGATTCCAGCAGGACTGTCCATGAGCATGAGTTCCATGACATCGGTTCGGAGTTGCACGGTTTCGGTGGTCCTGTCGGCGGCGCTGACGGCCGCGAGCCTGACCGGGGCTTCCGCTGCGGAACGGCC
>JAPOOQ010000609.1 GCA_026713345.1 Gemmatimonadota bacterium
CACCTCGGCTTCGTGCCGGCCCTGGTCATGTCCATCCTGCGCAGGAAGATCGGCGAATCGGCCGCGCTGGAACTGCTGCTCAGCGGTGACCGGCTGGGCGCAGCCGAAGCCCGTGCAGCCGGATTCGTCAACCGCGTCTTCGCGAAGGACGAGTTCGAAGTAGCCGCCGCGGGGTACCTGTCGGCCCTCGCCGCACGGCCGGCCGCGGCCGTCGCGCTCACCAAGCGGCTCTTCTACGGTCTCGACGGCGCGAGCTTCGAGGACGCCATCGCCCGCGGCGCCGAGGTGAATGCAATCGCGCGGCTGACGCGGGACTTCGGCGTTGGCCTGGACCGTTTCCTCCACGGAACCCGGGAGGGCTGACCCATGTTCCGACCGTCTAGAACGCGCTCCGGCGGCAACGATCACTTCGTCGTCTGGAAGGTCCGGATCTTCGCACTGGGCGCCGCGCTGGCGCTCGGCGGGATCGCGTTCGGCAACACCTGGGTGGTGTGGGGGGGAGTCGCCGTCCTCGGAATCGGACTGGCGCTGCGCTTCATCGTCCCGCGCGACTGAGCGAAGCGGTCCCCGGCCGCCGAAGCACACGGTGGCCGCCTACCAGGTCGGTCGCGTCCCCCACTGAACGCAAGCGGCCCATCCGGCCATTCCAACGCCCGCGACCCCACCCCCTATTCCCGGTGTGAAACCGCACACCGATACCACAGCCCCCCCGGCGGCTCACGGCCCAGCGGGTCCTCAAGGCGATCGGCCGACCCACCCGGCAGGCCGCCCCGCCGCCCGCGCCGTCCTGCGCGAGCGATTCGGATTCGATGGCTTTCGCCCCGGTCAGGAACGCCTGATCGAGGGAGTGCTGGAGGGCCGCGACACCCTCGGCGTCCTCCCGACCGGTGGCGGCAAGACGCTGTGCTACCAGCTCCCCGCGTTCATGCTCGACGGCCTGGTCCTGGTGGTCAGCCCCCTCATCTCCCTCATGCAGGACCAGGTCGACCGCGCCCGCCGCCTCGGACTCCGGGCGGCCTCGCTCACCTCGCAGGACCCGAAGCAGGACCAGCGCCGAACGGAATCGGCAATCGCGGACGGAGAACTCGACCTCCTCTTCTGTTCGCCGGAACGCCTGGAGTCGGCCCGGTTGAGCAGGTTGCTCGCCGCTTCGCCCGTATCGCTCATCACGATCGACGAGGCGCACTGCATCTCCGAATGGGGGCACGAGTTCCGGCCGGCCTTCCGCCGCATCCGCCGCGTCCGCTCGATCGTGAAGGCGCCCGTGCTCGCTGTCACCGCCACCGCGACCCCTGATGTCCGCGACGACATCGTCCAGGTTCTGGGGATGACCGACCCGGTGCGGGTGGTCACCTCCTTCGACCGCCCCAACATCCGCTGGCTGGTCGACCGCCTGCCCACCGGAGCCGAGCGCATCCGCGCCATGGTGGGGATCATCCGGCGCGCGCCGGTCGAATGCGCCGAGAGGGCTCTTATCGTGTACGCGCCCACGCGGCGGCTCGTCGTAAACGTGCGTCGCGCGCTGGCCAGCCATGGCGTGATCGGCGACGCCTACCACGCCGCGCTTCCCAAGGACGAGCGGCAGGCCGTGCAGCAGCGCTTCATGTCGGGCGAATCCAACGTGGTCGTGGCGACCTGTGCCTTCGGGATGGGGATCGACCGCGGAGACGTCTGGGCGGTCTTTCACTACGCGTTCCCCGGTTCGCTCGAGAGCTACTACCAAGAGGCCGGGCGGGCGGGGCGCGACGGTGCCACCTCGATGGCACTCGGATTCGTCCACCCGGGCGACTGGAAGGTGCCGGAGTCGTTTCTGGAGCGGTCGTGTCCACCACCGAAGGAGGTCCTGAGGCTTTTCGCGAAGCTCCGCTCGATCCGCAAACGTGCCCCCGGAAGTGTCCCCGCCACCCTGATCGGACCGGGATCGGCGAACGTGCCCCACCTCAAGTGGCTCATGCGCTCCGGTGCCCTCGAATTGCATCCGGAGTTGGCCGGGTGGGTCGAGAACTGGCCCGATGGCGAAGCGGACGGTCCCCCGCGGATCCGGCACGGCCCGCTCCTCGAGCTGACCGGCAAGGATCCCGACCTCGGCCCGCTTCTATCCGCGCGCGGCCAGGCTCTGGCGCGCCTGCGCGGAATGCAGCGGTACTGCAAGGGCCGCAGATGCCGACGAATGGCGCTATTGCGTTATCTTGGTGAAAAGCCCGATCGGCGGTCCTGCGGCTCCTGCGACCGATG
>JAPOOQ010000610.1 GCA_026713345.1 Gemmatimonadota bacterium
TGACCTGGCAGCCGTCAGCATCAGGGCGGCGGCACCCCAGGTGATGGAAGGCGTGCCGGTCCAGTTCATCCTGAACCGGGTTGGCGATCTCTCGGCGCCGCTGACGGTTCCTGTCGAGATCGAACAGGTGGGCGACGTGCTTGACGGGGCCCTGCCGGAAGCCGCGACGTTTGCCGTCGGCTCGGCCACCGCTGTGCTGAGCATCCCGACCCGGAACGACGAGATGGACGAAGCTGACGGGCGGATCGAGGTCCGGATCCTGTCGGGCGACGACCACGAAGTCACGGGCGAGAGCAGTGTCGTGGTGACGGTCTTCGACGACGACCTGCCGTCGGTGAGCATCGTGCCCGTCCTCGACCAGGTGACGGAAGGCGACGATGCCCGGTTCCACGTCGTCCGCGTTGGTGACCTGTCGGTGACACTGGAGGTGCCGGTCGAAGTCGCCCAGACAGGCGATGTCCTGTCGGGCGTGCCGCCCACGCACGTGTCCTTCGAGGCCGGGGCCGACACGGCGGTCCTCGTGGTGGAGACCATGGACGACCAGCTGGATGAGGAGGACGGCACGGTCGAGGCAACGCTGGGCACGGGCGCCGATCACGCCGTGGCAAGCGGCGGCGAATCCACCGTCACCGTCGCGGACAACGATGCCGCGCCAACGGTGACCATCCTCTCGGCCCAGGCGCTTGAACGCACCGGCGAGATCGTCTTCAGTGTGGCGCTGGGGGCTCCCAGCGGCCGCACGGTCTCCGTCGGGTGGGGCACGTCGGACGGGACCGCGACCGCCGGGGCCGACTACGGCTCCGAAACCGGCACCCTCGTGATCGCGCCGGGACGGATGGCCGACACGATCCGAATCGCTATCGTCGACGACCTGCTGGACGAGGAGAGCGAGACCTTCTCGGTGACGCTGGATGCGCTGGTGAACATCCTGCCCGGGACTGTCGCGGCGATGGGCACGATCCTCGACGACGACCTCCCGGTCGCGAAGGCCTGGCTGTCCAGGTTCGGGCGCACCGTGGCGACCCAGGTGGTGGACGCGGTGAGCAACCGGGTGTACCGCGACTACGGGCCGGGCGGCGGGTACGTGCTCGGGGGCGCCAACCGCGCGGATGCGGGGTGGGCCGACCTCGTCACGGGCAGCTCCTTCCGGTACACGACGGTCCAGGCCGCGACGGGCGGAGCGCCCCGGGGTTGGACGGTGTGGGGCCGCGGCGCCACCACCCGCTTTTCGGGTGAGGAGACGGAGATGACCCTGAACGGTGGGGTGACTAGCGGATTCGTCGGCGTCGACTACCAGCAGGGGCGGGTCCTCGCCGGTCTGCTCCTGTCGCACAGCCGCGGTGACGGCGACTACAGCGGCCGCTCCATCCAGTTCACGGGACAGAGAACCCAACTCGGCCAGGGCGACCTGGGGAGCTCGCTGTCCGGCGTCCACCCTTACCTGCGTGTGAATGTGACCAACCGGATCGCGGCCTGGGGACTCCTGGGGCGCGGCTGGGGCAACATGACGGTCAGCGACGGCGGCCACGACACCGGGATCGGGATGAACCTGGGCGCCGTCGGGGCACGCGGAATGCTGCTCTCGCCGAGCGCGTCCGGCGGCTTCGGCCTCGCGCTCAAGTCCGACGCGTTCTACACCGGGCTGAGTTCAGAGCGAAGCGCCGGCGGGCTCCCTGCCGAGGATGTCAGCGTAAACCGGGTGCGCCTGGCGATGGAGGGCTCGAGAGAAATGGTCACCGGCAACGGCGGGCGGCTCGGGCTCTCGGTCGAGGCAGGCGTGCGGCGGGACGGCGGTGACGCCGAGACGGGGACCGGCGTCGAAATGGGCGGACAGGTCCGGTACGCCAACCCGCAGCATGGCCTCTCGGTGGAAGCGAGCGCGCGCGGCCTCGTTGCGCACCAGGATGCCGACTACGACGAGTGGGGTCTCGCCGGATCGCTTCTGTTCGATCCCGGGCGTGCCGAGCGCGGCTTCTCGATGCGCATCAGGACCGCGTGGGGTTCGGTGTTCGGCGGCGTGGACCAGCTCTGGTCGCAGCAGTCGGTCCAAGGTTTGTCGCGTGGAGGACTGCGCGGCGGCAACGAACCCGAGGTCAACGCGGAACTGAACTACGGGATCGCTACCCGCGGCGACGCAACCCTGCTGACGCCGTACGCCAACATCTTGATGGCGGGAAGCCAGTCGCCGGCGTATCGCCTGGGGTGGCGGGTGAAGGTCGGACCATCCTTCAGGCTGAGCCTCGAGAACACCATCGGCGGTGATCCGAGGCGGGGCTCCCTTGACAGTGGACTGCAGCTCAGGGGATCGTTCCGGAGAGAGCAGTAGGGTTCGGCGGGTCGGGGCGGGCGGCTGGCCTGAACGCGCTCGAAGGCGAACTCTGGATCCCGGAGCAGACGTGGAAGGAAATCAGAATGTAAAGTCAGCTTTACCAAGTGTCGCCTTTACTTTACAATTCTCGTCTCCATTGCTCCGCTCTTCGCTGCTCTTCGGACCAATTGCGCTGCTATTGGCCCTTCAAGGCGCCTTGCCAGCCCAGCGCCTCGCCGCTGCCGGCGCCCAGGACGCGTACCTCGACGAGGCCGCCCGCCATCTCGTGCGCGGGTTGAAGGCCGCCCGCGACACCGTCCGGCTGGAGATCGACGCGTACACGGCCCTGATCCGCGAACGGATGGCCGTGGACGCACCCACCTTCCGGCGCGATCAGCCGTGGGTGAACGGCGAGCGCGTCACCCGGGTCCGCTGGTCGCGCGAGGAGTTCGATGTCGCGCGCGTCCTGGGTAGCCGCTTCCGCGATCCCGGCCAGGGCCCCAACGACCCCCCCGGCTACTTCGCCGGGCTGCGATCGGAACGCTTCGCCACCGACCCTCGGGCCGACCCTTTCTTCTTCAGCCTCGGCGCGCTGGGAGCGAGTTCGGATGACGTCTCCCGGATGATCCTCAGTCCCCTGGCCCCGGACTCGGAACGCCACTACCAGTTTCGCTCGGGGGACACGACCTCGGTGGAGCTGGCCGATGGCCGCACGATCAGCACGGTCGCCGTCACCGTGATCCCGCGGGTTCGCAGCATTCGGCTCCTCTCGGCGATGATGGGGATCGAGCCGGAGTCGATGGCCCTGGTGCGCGTCGCCTACCGGCTCGCCAAGCCGGTGAACCAGGAGATCTCCATTCGATTGAGACAGGGTGGGCGGTGGAGAGGTAGCATCTTCGTGGATGCGGGACTGCCGGATGCCGCCGACCAGGGTGCTGCGGATTCGGCCCGCACCTCGGGCTCCGGGCAGCCTCCCGACTCGGCGTTGGCCTCCGACTCCGCCCGTGCCGACGCCGCGCCCCGGCGCAACACCCTCTTCGACCGATTCCTCAACGGCGTCATCGACAACCTGATTCCACCGTTCGAGCTCGACATCACGACCGTCGTGGCCGACTACA
>JAPOOQ010000611.1 GCA_026713345.1 Gemmatimonadota bacterium
ACCTATTCTCGCTGACCCACCTGCCCCCACAAGAACGCCAGTTCCATCGCCGCATTCCGCACATTCCGGCTGAAGGTTCGCCCCCCCGCATGCCCCGCGCGCGGATCGTAGTCCAGGATCACCGGCAGCCCCGACGCGCTCGCTCGCTGCAGCCGCGCGGCCATCTTCCGGGCCTGTAGCGGGGGCACCCGGTTGTCCAGGTCGCCCTGCGTCAGCATGACCGCCGGATACGCCACCCCGTCGCGCACGTTCTGGTACGGCGAGAACGTCTTCAGCACGTCGAACTCTTCGCGCAGGGCCGCGTTCCCGTACTCGAGCAGGGCGGGCATGTTGTTCGTGCGCGTGAACCGGTGGAAGCGCACCATGTCCAGGTCGGGGAAGCCGCAGAAGACGGCACGAAAGAGCTCGGGGCGCCGGGTCATCGCGCTGGCGACGAGGAGGCCGCCGTTGCTGCCGCCGCGGATCGCCAGGCGGTCCGGGTTCGTATAGCCGGCATCGATGAGCCACTCGGCCGCCGCGATGAAATCGGCAAACACGTTGGGCTTGTTCTTCAGCATGCCGCCGGCGTGCCAGGTCTCGCCGAATTCGCCGCCGCCGCGGAGCGTCGCCATCGCGTAGACGCCGCCCCGCTCCATCCACACCGCGGCCCGGTTGTCGAAGCGCGGCATGAGGTTGACGTTGAAGCCGCCGTAGCCGTAAAGCAGAGTGGGGGTGTCGCCGGTGAGCTCGAGGCCGCGGCGGTGCGCGACGTAAAGGGGGCCGCGGGTGCCGTCGGCGGACGTGTACCAGTGCTGGCTGACTTCGTAGTCCGTGCCGTCGAAGGGGACGGAAGAGGGCCGCCACGGCTCCGTCTCCATCGTTTCCAGATCGAGCTGGAGGATGTGGGAGGGTGTGGTGGGGGATGTCAGCGTGAGCAGGGCCGCGCCTTCGCCCCACGGGCGCAGCGTCGCCACATGGTGTTCGGGAAGAGGGATTCCTCCGGTGCGATCGCCGTCCATGTCATACCGCACGATGCGGCTGCTCACGTTGTGCAGATAGTCGGCGTAGACCTGCTCATCGATGATCTGGTAGCCGGTCAGGAGATCGTCGGTTTCGGAGAGGACGACGCGCCAGTTTGCGGGATCGGGGTCGGGGTTCGCAGGGTCGAGGGCGACGACGCGGTTGTTCGGCGCGTCCAGGTTGGTCAGCAGCCAGAGTTCGTCCTCGACGAAGCGGGCGCGAAAGCGGGCGGGGGCGCCGACGACGATGGGGCCAACGGCCCCCATGTCCTGCAGGTAGACATCGGTCCGGGCCCAGCCGTGCTGGACGGTGAACACCATGTAGCGGCCCTCGCCGCCCTCCGAAAACCCGACGAACTTCTCCGGCCCATGACCCTCGCCGAAGAGCTCCGCGTCGTCATCGATGTCCGTCCCGAGCATGTGCAGGCGCACCCGGCCCCCGGTCTCCCGCGACCGGCTCACGTAGTAGAACCCGGTCCCGTCCCGGTTGAACGAGATCCCCCCGTAGAGGAAGTTGGGCAGCCGGTCGGGCAGGTCCTCGCCGGCCTCCAGGTCGCGCACGCGGATCTCGACTTCGTCCTGGCCGCCATCGCGTACCGCGTAGATCATGAGGTCGCCGTCCGGCGAGAAGTCGTGGATGCTCACGCTCGTCGTGCCGGTCGGATCGAGATCGAGCGGGTCGAGGACGAGTTCGAAATCCCCGCCCGGGTCGATCGGGTCCCTTTGGGGCTCTTCGGGCGCGGGGCGCCGCCGGATCGCGGCCACCTCCTCACCCGGCTTCCTCATCGTGAAGTACTCGAAGTCCCCCGCGCGGCGCGGAAAGAGC
>JAPOOQ010000612.1 GCA_026713345.1 Gemmatimonadota bacterium
GCGCTCCAGGTGCGGGACGCGCTGAGCGAGGCGCGGCTGGCCGTGAACCGGATCAACCAGGCGCGGCAGCGCGGCGGCGGCAATCTCGCCGAGGCGATCGAAGCGGTGGAGAAGGAGCTGGTCACCGAGTCGCGCCGCTACTCGCGCCCCATGCTGGTCGACCAGCTGCAGTACCTGTACGGCAACCTGACCCGCGCCGACCAGGAGCCGGGTGAGGACGCGGTGCGCCGGTACGACCAGCTGAATACGGCGCTGCAGGGGCATGTGCGGACGCTGGAGCGGTTGCTGCGGGCGAATATTTCGGATGGCGTGGATGGGGTGGATGGTGCGGATGGGGAGGCGGCAGCGGCGCGGGCGTGGCGGGCGGCGGGCGCTACCATGCTCGGTTGGGTACCGCGGGGCACAGCGCGTGTGCCTGCCGGGCGCTGACATATGGATCTGGGGCTGAAGGGCAAGGTCGCGGCTGTCACGGGCGGCAGCCGCGGCCTCGGTTTCTACAGTGCGCGGGCGCTGGCCGGCGAGGGCGCGAGGATCGCGATCTGCGCGAGGGGGGAGGAGGGGCTGGCGGCGGCCGCCGAGACGCTGCGGGCGGATGGCGCCGAGGTGCTGGCCGTGCAGTGCGATGTGGCGGAGGAGGGGGGGGCGGGCGCGCTGATCGAGGCCGTGCGGGCGCGCTACGGGGGGATCGACGTGCTGGTGAACAACGTCGGGGGCAAACGCCGGGGCCGTTTTGGGGGGGTGGTTGCGCGGGCGGTTGGGGGCGTTGCGGGCGCGCTACGGGGGGATCGACGTGCTGGTGAACATCGTCGGGGGCATCCGCCGGGGCCGTTTTGAGGAGGTCGGCGACCAGGACTGGCTCGACATCATCCAGCTGAACGTGATGTCGGGGTTCCGGACGGCCCGGTTGGCCATCCCGATGATGCGCGAGCGCGGCGGCGGCTCGATCGTCTTCGTGTCTTCGGTCTTCGGGCGCGAGAAGGGCGGACCGGGACTCTCGATCTACAACACGACCAAGTCGGCGCTGATCTCGGCCGCCGGGATCATGGCGCTGGAGCTCGCGCCGGACGGCATCCGCGTGAACTGCGTGGCGCCGGGATCGATCCAGTTTCCGGGCGGTAGCTGGGACAAGCGCGTGAAGGCCGACCCGGAAGGAATGCGCGCGTTCGTGAAGGCCAACCTGCCGCTCGGGAGGTTCGGGCGGGGGGAGGAGGTGGGGGACGTGGTGACGTTTCTCGCGTCGCAGCGGGCGAGCCTGATCACCGGGGCGTGCATCGCGGTGGACGGGGCGCAGGGGCGGTCGCTGGTGTAGGAGTCAGACCGGCACCCCTCAGACGAACCGCACCAGCCGCACTTCCAGCTCCCTTGTCTTGCCCGCGGCACCCTTCCACTGCACCAGGATCGGGCTCTGGTAGGTGCCCCACCCGATCTCGCCGGCACCGTCGCCCCGGCGATTCAGCACCGGGAGGCTGAACGCCCGCTTCATCCGCAGGAAGTGTGACACGGGCAGCGCGACCGCCTTGTTCACCACGCGCTCCACCACCGAGTCGCGCAGCCTGATCCGGTCGAGCACCTGATTGAGAACCTGAACCGCGTCGAACTGCGCGAAGTTGATCGCCTTGGCGGGAATGGTGCGCGGGTCGCGCAGGACGTCCCGCACGTCCTTCCCGGTCTGGGCCATGAAGCGGAACGGGTTTCGGAGCGCTTCGCGCAGGTCGTAGTTCATCAGAAGTGGTTCGTACTCGTTGACGGTCAGTCCCGCATCCTGCTCGCCTTCGGGAAGCGACACGTCGAAGCGGCCGAAGGCCACGTTGTGACGGGCCACCATTTGCTCCAGGGTGCCGATGAACCCGAGGGCGGGGTCACGCAGATTCAGCGCGTCGATCGCGTGCGGCGATGACTGCACCGGAATGACCTTCCGCGCCACCACCTCCTCGTCGTTGTAGGCGATCACCGAAGTGCGCCGGTGACGGGTCCCTCCCAGATGAACACCATCGAGTTCCACGAACCACACGGGCTCCTGGCCCCCGAGTTCGTACGAGGCGGAGTTGCGCAGGCCGGCGCCGATGAAGGTGAGGTGCGAATCGGCGTTCAGCGGCTCGCTGGCTCGCTGCTCCTCCGACAGCTCGGTCCGCAGGTGCATCTTGTCGTGCACATACCCCGCGTCGGGGGGAAAGAGTTCGCGGAAGAGCTGGAGGTAGCCCCGGATGCCGCTGCCGTCGTGTTCGAGCAGTTCGGCGAGCCGCTGGTCCAGGTAACCGGCGGTCGTGTGGTTCGAGATGTAGAACGACCGGGTGTATCTTGTGAAATCGTCGCCGAACTCGTCGAGCAGCTTGCCCCGCACATCGGTGAGCTGAATGCGCGCGGCGGGCTTGATCCGCAGCGTGGCGTGGAACGGGCCCTTGCCGGACCGCGTGTGCCGGTCGACCAGGATCATTGCCGCGCCAGCGCCGCGTACACCAGGGCCCGCAGCTTCCCGTGGTCGTCGACGGGCCGCACGCTGCGCAACTGCGTGAAGTAGACGACGACCAGGCGCTCGGCGGGATCGACCCAGTACGTGGTGTGGTACGCCCCGCCCCACCCGTAGTCGCCGATGGAGCCGGGCGCGCCGGCCGCGCCGAGATCCAGTCGCACCTGGAAGCCCAGGCCGAAGCCGACGCCGTTGCCCATGAGGTCGCCGATGTGGTTGGAGGTCATCAGCGCGACAGTCGTAGGAGACAGGATGCGGGCGTCCCCCAGGGCGCCGCCGTTCAGCATCATCTGGAGGAAGCGGGCGTAGTCCCGGGCGGTCGAGAGCAGTCCCGCGCCGCCGGAGAAGCTGATCCGCGGACCCGAGGTGTACTCGCCTTGCGTGTTCATCCCGGGACCGTCCGGCGAGCGGACCAGATTGCCGTCGCCGTCGTGGCCGTAGACCGTCGCCAGCCGCCGGATCCGGTCGGAAGGCAGGTAGAAGAACGTGTCCTCCATCCCGAGGGGCTCGAAGATCCGGCGATACAGGAACTCGTCCAGGTTCATGCCGGAGACCTCCTCTACGAGCGCGCCGAGAATGTCGGTGGAGTAGCCGTACACGAAGCGCGAGCCCGGCTGGGCCTGGAAGGGGAGCCCGGCCATGCGGTCGACGGTCAGCCTGATCGGCTCGTCGCGGTCCGCAAAGTACCACCCGGTGATGTCTGCCTCGCGCCACTGGTCGCCGCCGGGCCCGCCCCCGTAGGCGACGCCCGCGGTGTGCGTGAGGAGGTCGCGGATCGTGATGCGCCGGTTGGGGGCGACGACGTCGTAGCCCGCCGTGTCGGTCCTGGGCACGGCCACGGTGGTGCGCGCGAAGGCCGGGAGATATCGGGCGACTGGGTCGGAAATCAGGAGTGCGCCATCCTCCTGGAGGATCATCACGGCCACGCTCACAACTGCCTTTGACTGCGACGCGATGCGGAAGATCGCGTTCGTGCGCATCCGGTCGTCGGACTCCAGGTCGCGATGCCCGGCTGCCTTCTCGTACACGACCGCGCCGTCGCGCAGTACCGTGACCACCGCGCCGGATAGGCTGCCGTTCGACGTGTAGTCGTCGAGGAGGGCGCCGATGCGCTCGAGGCGCTCGGGGATGAAGCCGGCGTCTGCCGGGTCGACGCGCGGGAGTTCCTGGGCGGTTGCGGCAGCGGCCGTGAGCTGGGCCAGGAGGATGACCGCCGCACACGCGAGGGTCGGCCGGAATCGTGAGGCGACGGCCGCAAAGGGCGCGCGGAGACGCAGAGAACGGCTTACGATCGTCGCGCGGAGCCGCGAGGCCAGCGTGGTGTGAGTTGCGGACAACATTCTCTCCCGGGGTGGAGGTGCGCGCTGTGGGGGGCTAAACTTGGGGCTGTCCCCAATTCAGTCTACGGCCTGACAACCCCCAATGGAACCCCGCATCGACCCGCCCCAGGAGAACATTGTGACCATTCACGAAACTCTTGTTTCCCAACTTCGCTCCTCGCTCAAGTACTTTCAGGCGACGGCGTCCACCTTCACGGAGGAGGATTCGGGCTTTGCGCCCCAGCCCGAACTCTACACCGTGGCCGGCCACGTCGCGCACGCGGCGGACTCGGTCGACTGGTTTGTGGAAGGCGCCTTCGGCAAGGGCTGGAACATGGATTTCGAGGGAATGATCGCCGCTGTGAAGGCCGTCACCTCGCTGGCCGAGGCCAACGCCTGGCTGGAGCGCGCGTATGTGGCCGCGGTCGCCGCGGTCGAGGCGGCCTCGGAGGAGGAACTGCTCGCTGCCATCCAGGACAAGCGGATCATGGGGGGAGCGCCGCGGTTCGCGATCGTGAACGGCATCTCGGACCATTCCGCGCACCATCGCGGTGCGCTCACGGTGTATGCGCGGCTGATGGGCAAGACGCCGAAGATGCCCTACAGCTGATGATCTCGCTGGCTGGCAGGACCGCCATCGTAACCGGAGCGGCGCGGGGGATCGGGTCCGCCTGCGCGCGGGCCTTTGCCGAGCACGGCGCCCACGTGGTGCTCGCCGACGTGCGGGACGAGGAGTGCGCCGCCACCGCCCGGCAGATTGCCGAGGACACGGGGGAGGCGACCGTCGCGGTGCGCGCCGACGTCAGCCGCGAGGCAGACTGCGCCGCGGTGCTCGAAGCGTGCGTGGACCGGTTTGGCGTCTGCGACATCCTGCTCAACAACGCGGGCATCATCGCACCGGGCTCGATTCTGGACGGTACCGTGGAGGACTTCGACCGGGTGCTGGCCGTGAACCTGCGCGGGCCCTTCCTGCTGAGCCGCCTGGTTGCGCGGCACATGGTGGAACGAGGCATCAAGGGAACGATCATCCACATGTCGTCCACGAATTCGGTGGTCGCCATTCCCGACCAGCTGCCGTATGCGGTCTCGAAGGGTGGGATCCAGCAGCTCACCCGGGTGATGGCGATGGCGCTGGCCTCCCACGACATTCGCGTCAATGCGATCGGTCCGGGGACGATCCTCACCGAGATGGCCAAGGTGACGATGAACGACGAGGCCGCGCGCCGCACGATCATGTCGCGCACCCCGCTCGGGCGGCCCGGCGACCCGTCCGAAGTGGCGACCGTCGCGGTCTTCCTGGCCTCGGACTATGCGTCGTATCTCACCGGGGAGACAATCTTCCCCGACGGGGGACGACTGGCGCTGAACTACACCGTTCCGCTTCGGGATGATGACTGAGGGCGCCCGCCTTGCCGTCGACATCGGAGGCACTTTCACCGACGTGGCGCTGGAGACCGGCGACCGCCTCATCACCACCAAGGTCCTCACCACCCAGGCGGCACCCGAGCGGGGCGTCCTGCAAGGCGTGCGCAAGGTCCTGGAGATGGGCGCCGTGGCCCCCGCATCGGTGCGGCTCGTCATCCACGGCACGACCCTCGCCACCAACGCGATCATCGAACGCAAGGGCGCGCGCACCGCGCTGATCGTGACCGAGGGGCACCGCGACGCCCTCGAGATGGCCCAGGAGAACCGCTTCGAGCAGTACGACATCGGGGTCGACCGGCCACCGCCGCTGGTCCCCCGCCCCCTGCGCCTCCCGGTGACCGAGCGGGTCGACCGCCGCGGCCGCGTCCTCATTCCCCTCGACGAGGACTCCGTGCGGGCCGCCCTCCCCACCCTCGACAGGCACGGCGTGGAGTCGGTGGCCATCGGCCTCATCCACGGCTACGCCAACCCCGCGCACGAGCGCCGCATCGCCGATATCCTGGCCGCCGAGCGGCCCGGCCTGGCGGTCACCCTCGCGTCGGACGTCTGCCCCGAGATCCGCGAATACGAGCGCCTCTCCACCGCCTGCGCGAACGCCTACGTGCAGCCGCTGATGGCGCGCTACCTGACCGGCCTCGCGGCATCTCTGCGAGACGCGGGCCTCACCTGCCCCTTCCTGCTGATGACCTCGGGCGGCGGCCTCACCACCCTCGAAACCGCCGTCGCCGCCCCCATCCGGCTGGTGGAATCCGGCCCGGCCGGCGGCGCAATCCTGGCCAGCCACCTCGCGCGGGAGCTCAAGCTCGGCGACGTGCTCTCCTTTGACATGGGGGGCACGACCGCCAAGCTCTGCGTGATCGACGGCGGCGAGCCGCTGCACTCGCGCACCTTCGAGGTGGCGCGCAGCTACCGCTTCAAGCAGGGCAGCGGACTGCCCGTGCGGATCCCCGTGATCGAGATGGTGGAAATCGGAGCGGGGGGCGGGTCGGTCGCGGGGGTAGACGATCTGGACCGGATCCATGTGGGACCCGAGAGCGCGGGGTCGGAGCCGGGTCCGGCGGCGTATGGGCGGGGCGGGGAAGAGCCGACGGTGACCGATGCGGACGTGGTGCTGGGGCGCATCGATCCCGAGCTATTTGCGGGGGGGGCGATCGGGCTGGACGGGAGCCGGGCCGAGGCGGCGATTGCGGGCCGCGTGGGCGGCAGGCTGGGGCTTGAGGCGGCGGTGGCCGCGCTGGGCGTGAGCGAGATGGTGGACGAGAACATGTCCAACGCCGCGCGCACCCACGCGATCGAGTGGGGGAAGGGGCTCGGTGGCCGCACCGTGATCGCCTTCGGGGGATCGGCGCCGATCCACGCGGCCCGAGTGGCGGAGAAGCTGGAGCTGGACCGGTTCATCGTGCCGGGAGATGCGGGGGTCGGTTCGGCGGTGGGGTTCCTGCTGGCGCCGATCTCGTACGAGGTCGTGCAGAGCCGCTACATGCGCCTCTCCGGGTTCGACGCGGAGCTGGTGCGCGAGGTGCTCGCCGGGATGAGGGCGGAGGCGGCGAGGGTGGTGGGGAGCGGGGCTCCGGGGGCCGCGACGAGCGAACGCGCCCATGCGTACATGAGATACGTCGGGCAGGGGCACGAAATCGGGGTGAAGCTGCCGCCTGAGGTCATGCGCGCCGACTCGGACGCGAACTCGGAAGTCGCCTCGGGGGAAAACGCCAGCCCGGTGGCC
>JAPOOQ010000613.1 GCA_026713345.1 Gemmatimonadota bacterium
CAAAGTTTCGATCTCTCACAGTCCCACCCGCCTCCCGCGCGTCGTCCGGGGGCCGGCCCTATGGTGCGCAAGCCGCAGCCAACAATGGACTATGACGCCCTGCACATCCTCCAAGACAGCGCGTTGGTGTTCCGCTACGCTTCCTGGGAAGACGAACAGGGAAGGCTCCATACGTCCACGGCCGCCGACCGTGTATCCCTCCACCCGCTGCGCCGGGTCAGTGGCGAGCCGTGCACGGGGATGCTGGAGTCGGTGAGGTGATGAGCTGGCGGGGCTGCGTCGTGGTCATCCATCCGATCCTGCTGATCGTCCTTCTGGCCGTAGCAGCGTTCGTAGTCGGCCGGGGCTCGCCCACAAGAACAAAAGAGGTGGGGGATAAGGGATCTCTACGGTCATCGCCCGGAACGTGACAGGCCGGCGGTGCCCGGTGTTCCCCTTCGGGCGTCCATTCCGTGCGAGTAGGCTGCTTGCGACCGGGCATCCTGACCGATACCGTATGAGACTATGCGAGGGCGGAGGATCTTGCCAAGGTGATGGAGCGCACCGAGGAGATTCCGCTCATCAACCAAGAATATCGCGGCCCTTCAGACCGCAATCTAACCGTCAAGGCGAAAGGGGCGAAGCCATGAGTCTTACCGACAGGGAAGCCGAACGGATGGGCGCAATTATGGCGGAACACGGGGAGGACCCCCGTGCTGGTCGGTGTATCCGTTCCGTGGAGATCGTCTGCGGCGATGCCGGATAGGATTCCGTGGTCGAAGATCGAGTTCCTCGTTAGGGGAATGCCATTTTTGGTTCCGCCGGCCGGAACGATTCGACGCTCGGCTGACGGGCAATTCACCGCATCTCTGCGGGGCGCCGTCTGCAAGGCCGATCACCCGGGAGTAGCAGTCGCGAAGGTACTGAGGAAGGTCTGGCCAAATCTCTCAGCCAACGAGTTCTACGTCGACCTGAAAGGACGCTCCGCCAGGAAATACGGTGTGCGAACGACCATGAAGCGACATCTTCGTGAAGAGGAGGGTTGACGCCCGTCTGCGATCCCACTCCTCGACACTCCTCGGCAATCGCTTGATCGTGCGGCTGGGCGAACATCGAATTGCCGACTCACGGTGTGGTGGCAGCCGTCTGACGAATCGTGGTGGGCCGGGCTCGAGGTGCCGACCGGGACACCAATCGTGCGAGAACGTCGCCTGGCGCTCAACTTCCCGGCATACTCGACCGAATCGACGGCGTTCTCCCTGGGCAACATCAAAGTGCCGCGGGCTGGCCCCCCCGGACCGGCGATCCGGGTAGGGACGCGTGGCGCGTCCCTACCGCCCTGTTCACCACCGTGGCGATCAGCATCGCGGTCGAAGACGAGCCGATCTTCCCCGGTCTGGCCCGGGCCGCCACCGTGTGGGGGTATTCGTGGTCGAACAAGGCAGCGAAGCACCGCATCTACGTGTTCGCCGAAACGGGCGGACAGTGGATCGGCGGGCCGGACTACTCGAACCCGGCTGCCGAGGCCGACGAGACGAGCGCAGGCTGCGTCCGCTCCTTCGCAGTCGGCACGCCCACGTTCCTCGTGCACGAGGACTGGAACGGGTGTTGGTACGTCTACGGCGAGTCCATGCACCGGATCGTCAAGACCGGCAAAGACGAGGAGCTCTACAGGACGAAACTGAAGCAGAGCGGCCCGTGCGACGGCCGGAGATAGTGCTCCAGTAGGGTGGCACGGGGAGTAAAATGGTGGGGTGGAGCCAGGGCAGATGCCGGCTCCGCCCCGCCCGCTCCTCTGGCGGACGAAGCGGAACCTAAGTGCGCCCCGAATCTTGCGACCCGGCATCCTGCCTGAATACCGTAGAGACCATAGAGCGAATCAAACAGCGGCCTCTGAGCCCGCTCTCCCGATTTGGATCCATCCGATCTCACGAACACCTACGGACCCCGTGGCCAAACAGTGCTTGCTGCATCAAGAGGCCGGACGACTCCACACGGCACATCAGTGTCTCGGAATGGCGTAAACGGGCGAGGCATTGGGATCGCTGGCGGTCTCCTCCCCAATGACCAGTTCGAGCCCTGCGGCATGCCCGCGCGCGGCCAAGTTCGCGCAGCCAGGTGTCCCGGGATTCCACGGGTCCTCGATCCATCTGCCGAGAATCCCTCGAGTCATGTCGTCGAGGGCGACCCACGCACCGTCGAGGTACGCTCGCGGACGGCGAATCGCGGCGCTTCGAAGCTGGCGGGCAAGACAGTGCCGTGATCTCTGCACGAAGTCCTCGACAAACATCGCGAAGCTTGTCATCCTGGCACGCCGGGCGAAGCGTATGGTGCCCACATAGCGCCTGCTTCCCGCCGCGAGATCGGTCACGTACAGAGTCATCGCACTGCCCCCGTTCATCTCTTCCTCGGTGACTTCGAAGCGGTAGGTGGCCCCTACGATCCACGGATAGTTCAACTCGCACGCCACTCCCGTTCCTTCACCGCCAAAGGTCCTGCACAGGACATCGCTGCCCTTGTCAATGAGTTCGGCGCCTCCGTGTCCGGGCGCGTCCCAAACCGAGAATTGAAGCTGCCTGTCATAGCGGGTGCCCCCGCGCTGCAAGCCCGTGTATCCCCCATCCCACTGGATCGCGGCGTAAAAGGTGCCCGTCGGTTCGGTCAGCGGGGTCATGTCGATCGAGTAACCCGCGCTGGGGTGGTTCGGGTTGTTGATCCAAATGGCGGCGGCTCCGTTGGGAGGATTGGCGGGCACCGTAGACTGAGTCGCCAGTTCCTCCGTGACACCCGAGGACTCATTTTCGACTGTGAGCGATAGAGTGCCCATCCCCGGCCAGCCTGCCACCCAAGTCGTCTGCAAGCGGCCCATCTCGTCCGTGGTGCCTGTGGCAGGGTACACCCAGCCGGATTGCCGGTCGGTCGACCATCGATAGCTCGCACCCGCGACGGGTGATCCTTCGGCGTCCAGCGCCGTGACCACGATGGTATCCGCACCCTGCTTGCCCGCATGGGCAGGGATCAGGCCCGTAGGTTCCACCGCTAGCGACGCTACCTCTTGCGCAACCACCACGCTTGCCATCCCGCTCGCTGCTCCGGAAGAAGCTGCGAATCGACGCCGGTCCCATTGCCTGCCGCTGTCACCAGGCCCGACGCGTTTATGGTGGCAACCCCGGCGGCGCTGCTCGACCAGGTCACGGCTGCTCCCGTCATCACCTGGCCGTTCTGGTCGGCGACCTCGACCGAGAGCTTCACCGTCGCGCCCAGCGCCGTCAGCTCGGAGGTCGCAGGCGTCACCGTCAGCGTCGTCGCGCGGGGCGGATCCGAGGGAGGGGGTTCCGTCGCACCCCGTCGCCGCAAGCGATGGCCCACAGCCCGACTACGGTCAGCAGGAACGAGCGTGTCATGCCCGGTCCGCAGGCGACCGGCTTGAGTGTGAGCAATGATCCAATAGTCTTCTTCCATGACCTTTTCTGTGCCCGCGACTTGGGGGCGCGGGCCATTGCCGTGGTTGAATGGCAGCATGGTAACGATGTCGAGATTGGGCCGCAAGTTTGGGGCTGGGGGCGTGAAGAGTGGGAGCTGCTGCCCCCCCGGCCAGGAATTCCCCCGGCCGATGCCGGGGGCGAATCTTGCCGCCGGGCATCCTGACCGATACCGTATGAGACGATTCGAGAGGGAACTGGAGACCCCTCATTTCACTCATTTACTGGAGAGGCCCAATGGACTCCTTGAGCAGGGAGAGAGGCAAGAAGGTGGTGAAAACGATCAGCGATATCGTCAGTGTCGGCGGAAAGGTCCACGCACCGATCTTTGCGCTACTCGCCTGGTTCGGCTGTGAGAAGCGGGGCGTGAAGATCGTCGGCGGCATCAGCAGTGCCCTCCAGGAGTACGGGCTGAAGACGATTCCGGACTTCGCAGATGTCCAGCGCCACGATAAGTTCACGACGGTGGAGTTTCAGAAGGTTCCCCGGAAGTACCCCCCATCCCCAAAAAAGGAGACCCTCTGATGCCCGGCCACAAGCTCATCAAGCTCACCAGGCGAGAGCGAGACGGGCGTGGCCGCCCGTTGTCGGAGTCCATCGACATCCACGTCAACCCTGCCCATATCATCAAGGTAGAACGCGGTCGTCAGACGCTCGTGACCCTTAGCGACGGCAGTCGCCTCATGGTCACGGAGACCCCGGAGCGAATCGCCCTGATAATCGAAGCGGGGACCGAATCTTGCGACCAGTCGTCCTGACCGATACCGTATGAGACGAATTGACGGGGAATACGTAGCGCTCCCCCGACTCCCCCAGAAAGGCGATGCCCTATGACCCCTGCTGAACACTTCGCTCAGCGCACTTGGTCCACGCTCGGTCGTGCCGAACAGTTCAAGGTCCGTTTCGGCGAGGAAACGCTGACCGATCTGCTTGTTCTGGACATGCTTCCACACGGCCGCACCAGAGGCTTTTGGCTCGGCTCGACTACAAAACCAGCCGAAGGTCAGTGCGGTGCCGACCTCCTCGTTTTCTTGCGACACCGGACTGATCGCTTCTTCGTACTCGCGCTTCAGGCCAAGAAGCTGTACCCTGACGACAGATACCGGATGTTGAACAGGGTGAGCGACTCCGAAGGTCAATTGGACAAGCTCGTAGGGTTCGCGCGGCAGTTTCACGCCCTGCCCCTCTACTTGCTCTACAACCACTCGAATATGGTAGTGCGTTCCGATCACTGGCATTGCTGCCAGAAGCGTTTCGACAAGCACCAACTGGGGTGCACGCTTGTCCCGAGTTGGCACATTCGGCGCATGCTGCTCTGCCGTCCTCCGCCACCTCGGGACTTCGACTCGGCCCACAAGGTCAAACAGGCCAAGCCATGGCGCTGTGCTTTCGATTGTCAGTCCGCCGAGAATGAACTCCGCCGAATGGCGTTTCCCACTCCGCAGCACTACTCTGACACACCGTCTGCAGACAACTGGATCTTCGAACGACGGGTAGCGGATGCTTGGCCGGAATGGCTATTTGACAAATCGACGTCACAGCTAACGAGGGAGGACTTATACCGACTTCTGTCCGATGCCGGTACCGCGCCAGAAGATTCCTTCGAATCTGACGAGAGTCTGTATCCGGCGCGCGTCCTTATGATTGATCGGCCGAGGGAATCGGCGGTCTCGTGAGCCTCAGCCGCCAGCATAGAGTAGGGCGGATGAGGAGCCGTCGCGGGCCGCCCGAGTTGGATGCGAGTGGGGGGGAGCCGGGGCCGTATGAGACCATTCGACGGGGACCGCCCGCGCGCCCCAGACCCCCTCTGAACGGGGACGCGCGCCGTCTCCTCCTACACGAGGGCAGAGCGATTGTCTGATTTCGATTCCATACTCGACTACGTGCGGAAGATCCCGCCCGGCAAGACGATGAGCTACGGCGATGTGGCCAAAGCACTCGATACCTCGGCGCTCGCCGTCGGCGTGGCTCTCAAAACGTGCCCGCTCGACACGCCGTGGTGGCGGGTCACGAAAGGCGGTGGCCTGCTCCACCCCGACCTCGACATGGACCTTCGCTGCACCCAAGTTGTCCTGCTCCAACGCGAAGGCGTACCGGTCACCATGCGCGTGCCGCAGAAGTGGCGGCGAAAACCGTGACCTTCGTGGGTCCGCCCAGGCGGCACTATCTGGGTCGAGCGCCTGATGGGAGTTGACGACCCCCTGGCACCGCCGCTCGGTGACAGCATGGACGACTGGTCGTTCCGGCTGTACGACCTGTTCGATGGCGACACTTTTCGAGTACATCGGCACTGTGGAAATGCCCGAGGGACTCCACCTCATGGCCGGAGATTCGGAGCGCGTCGCTGGCGTCCATCTCGACTCTCTGGGCGTTCACTCCGTGCGCGTGCTGCGCGTGGAGATCGAATGATGCGCCGACGAGGCCGAATCGGGTCTAGCCGGACGCGGCGGATGCAGCGGCTAAGGCGCTCTCGCCACTGGGGGAGGGCAGTTCGATGCATCCAGGGCACCCTCCTACTGGTAGGATCCTCGGCTTTTCCGTGCGATGCGGTGGAGGGTCAGATTATCGGGGATAAAGTCAGAATCTCGGAGGTCCTCGTGGACGAGGTGGTCCATGCGGACAGCGTGGGGTTCCACCTGAAAGAATCCGGGCTGATCCCCTACTGGCAGATTACCAAGCTCGAAGTCAGCGCGGGGAAGAGATCGTTTTGGAAGGAGGGGCTGGTTGGGGGTACACTCGTTGGTGGTGCGCTGGGGGCTTACGCGGGCTACTCGTCGATGTGGACCTGTGACACCGGCGACCAGATCGCCACCACGGAATGCAACTGGCAGACCGCGTGGGCGTTTGTGGTTCCCACGATTGCTGGGGGTGCATTGGGTTGGATCGTGGGAGCAAACCTCCACAAGGATGTTTGGAGGATTATTCCAATCGGCGCGGGTGGCCGTATCGGCCTCACGATAGAGAGGTTTGGTGCTTACCGAATCCCACTTCGGTTCTGATGAGCCCAGTCGGATCGGTTTCTGGCCCCGACGGCCATCCTGGCTGTCGTCCACACCCCCAGGCGGTCCAAGGTGGGCCCGCCCGAACTATTCGTGCGGACGATTGTGGAAACCGCTGACTCCCCCCGGCCCTTTATCGCGGAGCCGCAGCGGGGGCAGAAATCTTGCGGCCAAGCATCCTGACCGATACCGCATGAGACGGAATCGAGGCTAGGGAGCGAAGAAGTTCTAGCTGCCCAATATCGTGCCACAGGGCTTTCCTTGGGAGATATCCTTTAGCGAAGCATCGGTTGGTAGACTGGCTGGAGCACGTACTTTGCGAACGATTCCAGTCTGAACACGTTTGCCCTGTCGGTGATTTCGATGATCCGAAGTTCCATGGCCTCGATGCGCGGGCATAGCCGCGACAGCTCGTTTCGGAAGGTGGGGTCGGCATATAATGCGCCCCCGGTCAATGGCGTTCCGATCGACTCGCGAGCAATCCGTTCAGCTAGGGTCGCGGCGGATCCCTTTCGCGGTTGGCTGGGTAGGACGGTCGGGATATGCTGGCCGATTCGCGCGCGTAGATGGTTACTCTTTCCGGTGGACGTACCGACGTACAGGTGGCCGGCCGGTGGCTCGCTGATCAGGTAGACGCCGGATGCTCGGGGAGTCTTGTCTCGGTACTCGCCTACTTGGCATGGGTTGCTGGCCACGAGCCTACGTAACTGATCCAATAGGTGCCGCGCGCGCCTGGTCTGCTCGCTCATGGTGCCTCACTTGTTTCGGGGTGCCCCTCTTTTCTGTCGCTCATCTGGACGTGACGGACATTTGGTCGGCGTCCTTGTTGGCGACGACATGCGGGGCCGCTTCCATCCATCCACTCGCGCTGTTTCTTCATCCCCCGAGTCCGGGTCTCC
This sequence comes from Gemmatimonadota bacterium, assembly GCA_026713345.1. Lineage (GTDB taxonomy): Bacteria > Gemmatimonadota > Gemmatimonadetes > Longimicrobiales > Gaopeijiaceae > Bin94. The sequence continues at coordinate 7,360 of JAPOOQ010000613.1, forward strand.
CCGGAGGGGGTTCGCAGATCGACGTCCAAGTAGGCATCTTGGAAAGTAGACGGGCTTTCTGCGGGTGCGCCAATTGCCGTTGCTTTAGAATCAAGCCGGGTCTCCATCCCTTGGGATACCCGGTTCAGGGTTCGGAAGTCCAGGTTACTTCCGGGGGGGTCATCAAGCCTTCACTTCTCGCCGGACTTCTCAGCAGCCCACAGGATCGTCGTATTCCGGCACTTCTGACAGGTCACCAGATCGGGCTTGTGCGACGCGCTGAAGACCCCCTTCTGGTAATTGCCGCAGGACGGACCCCCTTTCGTCCAGTCGTGGTCACGAGAAACCCACTGGTCGGGAACGTAATGCACCTTGCTCATTGGCCTGCAGCACCTTTCGCTTTCGACGGGACTCGGCAGATCCGCCCACCCCCGCCGCATCGCCATGCTTTCCCACGTCGCCTCGTCCTGGAGCCCTCTTCAAGCGGTTCCATCGTCGGCAGCTTCCACAAGTTGGAGCGTGAAGCACATGGACCGCAACTTGGAGGAACTGGAGCGGCGGTTCAACAACCCGCGACAAACCCGGAGATCTTCATGGACACGTTGCGCCGGATCGTGAACACCGACCCCTTGGAGTACCGGGCGCTGGTCGGCTAGGTTCACCGTGCGTCGATCCAGTCCTGAGCTTCCCTGATCGTGCGGAAGTGCGGAGACTGGATTTCCCCCGGCTCAGGATCAATCGGGAAAACAGTGTACCATGTCGTTTTGCCACGTTGGTCGAGCGATCGGTCAGGTCTCGTGTGCCGGCGGATTCTCCAGCTCTTGTACTTCTTGACGGTACGCATCTCGGGCCTAGCTCTCCCGCATCTCCTTGTAGAGATCGGAGATCTGGTGCTGCACGTTGCTCTCCACATTCCCGATGCGCGTTTCGACGACCGAGATTCGCTCGCTCACCCGGTTCTCCACGCGGTCGATCGGCTTGTTGAGCTGCTCGTGCAACTCGATCATCAGCTCCTGTAGCGGATCCACGATGTCCTGAATGACATCGCGGAACCCTTCGGCCAGTCTGTCCACACTTCCGTTGGCAGCCATCGCTTCCTTCCCTCCTTCGAGTATCTGAGTGATGAATCATCGCCCCACGCCACCGTTCCCGTCAAGCGGAACCGTCTCACCGTCGAGGAGCGACGGAAGGACGTCGAGGCTGTGGAGCCGCGCCAGAACCGGCAGCGTGGCTCGTGTGTTGGCACCGAGGTCATTCCAGGCCCCAGACCCCAGGCTGTGACTGAGGGCCGTTCGCCAGAACTGAGACGCGGCAGACTGGACCGAATCTTGCGACCGGGCATTCTGACCGATACCGTATGAGACAATTCGACGGGATCCGCGCGAGTTCCACTATCCCGCAGTCTTTGAAATCAACACAGCACCTCACTCTCGCAGGAGAAGCTCCATGTCATACGGCGACCATCTTGCTGGCAAACGGCTGACCGAGATTCGCGATTTACTGAAACAGATCCACGAGGTTCTCGTGCCCCGTACGTCGGCCATCATGGGAATAGTGACGCAGGACGCCATCCCGGTGGTTGGTGCGGCAGTGGTAGCCGACGGTCCCACGAAACACAGAACGGAAACGGATGCGAACGGCCAGTACACCGAACTGTGGCAATGGCCCGGCTCCAATTCCAGTCGGCAAAGGGGAACCTTTCCCATGCCTCGCCGCACCATAGTCAGCGCAATCGCGCTCATCGCCTTGAGTTGTATTGAACCCAAGGCCCTGCCGACCGAAACCGAAGCGTCGCCCGTCGACAGCGCCTACGCGGCCTGGCCGCTAACCCTCGATCCCGACAGGTTCGTGGTTGGCCCGGGCGCGCTGATCGATGTCAGTGGCGTCGACGAAGGCCGAACCCCCTACACATCCTTGACTACCAACCTGATGCCGATTCTGAGCCTGTGCGCTGCGGCGGGCAAGAGCGAGGTGCTCCCGGACTGCTCGGATCTTGAGGAATCCGGGCACATCATGCTCGACTTGGAACAGACGGAGTTGTTGTTGGCCGACTGGAACTGCGATCCTCCGAAGCGGAATTTGCTGCCCGGAACGATTCGGCTCACATCCTGCTTCGGGCTGACGGTCTACCAGCACATCTACGACGCTGAAAAGGTGGTTATCTGGCCCGAGGATGCGGACACCAGGTACCGGATTACCGGGTGCGGTGAAACATGGGTGGGGTTGCGCCTGAAGCGCCGGCACGGTCACCACGGCCAAGTCGTGCGCTACCCCGTCGACGCCGTGTTCAGCGACACGCTCCACATCCGTGTCGACTGTTGAGGCAGCCAACCACCGACCCGTTCGAACACAGGTAAACAGCCTCGCTAGTGCCGGGGGCTGTTCAACTTGGCGATTCAAGCCCCGTTGCAGTCGCGGTGCGGCTTCACGGGGCTGCAAGCGGGCAACTATACGGTCGAGGTCTCGGGCTTCGATGCGTCTGACGTTGGCTTTTCGGCCACGTCCAGCTCGAATCGAAGTTGCCGTCGACGAGTCGAAGGGGTGGAGCTTCGAAGGCACGTCCGCGCGGACGTGTCCGTGATCGCGGGACTAGTGAGCGTCGACGGTAACAGCGTCGGCGGTGTCACCGTCAGCATGCAGGGCATGGGCTCGTGGTTCTTCTTCTCATGCAGGTCCAGGAGACCCCACCGCGTCTCGCCAAGTCTCCCCCACGAAGTGATAACGCCAGTGATATGCGGAAATCTCTGAATCTCCTATATATCTACGTCACAATAGGTTATGTAGAGTTCATCACCCGACACCTACGCCGGCAACTTCGGCCCGGAGCGCGCCCTGCGCCTCAATCCCTTCCGGTCCTACCAGGAGCGCGGCATGATCTGGGCGAGCGGATCGGACTTCTTCGTGACGCCCTTTCCGGCCCGGTACGGCGTATGGGCCTCGGTGGCGCGCCGGCCCCTGCTGGGTGTCTACGGTGACGATCCGTACGGCACCGCCGAGTCGGTGGACGCCGAGACCGCGCTACGCTCGTTCACGGTCTGGGCGGCCCACCAGATGTTCCTGGAGGACAAGGTCGGTACGATCGAACCCGGGAAGTATGCGGACCTGGCCGTCTGGGACCGCGACCCGCTATCCGTGCCGACCGACGAACTGCGCGACATGGTTTGCGAGATGACGGTGTTCGACGGGGAGGTGGTGTTCAGGCGGGAAGGGTAGACTCAGGCCGCCTTGAACGCCCGTCTGAACGCCAGCGCGCTCACCACCACCGCGATTCCGATCCAGATCACTCCCCAGGTCACCGTCGATACCCCGGTCATCTCCGCCAGCATGGCCGCGTCGGACTCCAGGTGGGGCCGGTCCAGCACGTCGCTCTTGATGTCGAGGATCGCGTAGAGGCAGCTGGTCAGCCCCAGTGCGGTCATCAGAATGCGGCTCGCGGCGGGTCCAAGCTTGCGCCCCGCGACCATCAGCGTGGCGCCGAAGGCCAGTCCGAAGGCGAGTCCGAAGCCGTTGCGGACATAGAGCGCCGTGAGAACCACCACCAGCGTGCCGACGCCGAAGACCAGTGCCGGGGTGGGGATGCGCCGGCTGTTCGTGGCGGCCAGCAGCACCACACCCCAGATCAGGCTGCCGAGGTATCCGGCTGAAAGGGTGAGGAAGGCGTTGCCGCCGCCGCAGTAGCACGCGCCCCCCTGGTAGGGATCGAGGACGATTTTGTCGATGGCCCCACCAGTGGCGATGGACGCGATCCCGTGGCTGATCTCGTGCAGCATCACGACGAAGATCTTCAGCGGATAGACGACGGGCGTTTCCCAGAGCAGCCACAGTGCGGCGAAATAGAGGGAGAAGCCGGCCAGGAAGACCAGCTTTCTCTTGATGGTGTCCGATTGCGTGTCAGCGGCCATGTTGCCTGGCTCCGAAAGGTGTATGGATAAGACCCCGTTACCTACGTTGGGGGTTGGACGGGTGTTCCAGCGGTCCCGCCGAACCGGGCTCGCCGCGGTGAACCTGGCGCGCCGGGCCATCGACCAGCCCGCACATCCATTATTGGCGCACCGGCGCTGCTTGGGTAGGTTGATCTGCTGCGCGACTCCCTGTCAGCCAGGAGGATCTCCGTGAAGCGATGCATCCTGATCGCCGTTGCCGCCGCCTTTGTGGCCGCCTGCAACATCGACGACTACAGGCCGCTCGAGGCGGGCGACCCCGCTCCCCCGTTCACCGCACTTACCCTCGACGGGACCGAGACGGGAAGCGCGGACCTGCTGGGCGAGCCCTACATGCTCAACATCTGGGCAACCTGGTGCGGACCCTGCCGGGAGGAGATGCCCGAGCTGCAGGAACTGCACGACACGTACGCAGACCGGGGCTTCCAGGTGGTCGCGGTCAGCGTCGACAACCGCAGCGACGGCGACCAGATCCTCGCCTTTCTGGAGGAGTTCGGCCTCAGCTTCCCCGTGTGGCACGACCCGACCTGGGCGATCCAGGACGCGTACTTCCTGCTCGGGCTTCCCGGGAGCTTCCTGATCGACGCCGAGGGTAGGATCGTGCGCAAGTGGCCGGGCCCCTTCCGGCCCATGGAGGAGGACGTGCAGGCGGATGTGCGCGAGCTGCTGGGTGCGGCTCCGGATGGCCAGCTCTGACGCACCTCCCTGTTGTGACCGGGCAGATTCACACACGCGAAGAGGCGACCTGTGAACGCTGAGCGACCGGCACCGGGGTCGGCAGCGTCCAGCGCACACGGCTCCGCCGAGGGTGGGGCCAAGGTGGTCGCCGGCCTGAGCCGGGATCTCGGCCTGGTCTCGGCGCTGGCGATCGGAACCGGCACCATGATCGCGGCCGGGATCTTCACGCTGTCGGGGCTGGCGGTCGGGTACGTGGGAAGCGCGGCGATCGTCTCCTTCCTGCTGGCGGCGGTCGTGGCGGCGTTCACCGCGCTCACCTACTGCGAATTCACCTCGATCTACCCGTCCTCCGGTGAGGGCTACCTCTACGCGCGCAAGACCTTCCCGCCGCTGCTGGCGTACGTAGTGGGGTGGTGCATCCTGCTGGGCTACGCGTCGTCGTGTGCCTTCTACATCGCGAGCCTGTCCACCTACTTCAACGAATTCATCTGGCACGTGCCCCTGGTGGCGCTGCCGGGGCTCGTCTTCCTGGCCGCCCTCACGCTTCTCAACATGAAGGGCACGAAGGAGAGCGGAACCTTCCAGATCGTCGTCACGGTCGCCAAGATCGCGCTGCTGATATGGTTCATCGCAGGCGGTCTGGGCGGCTTCAACACGGCTGCCATCACCGAGCGCCTCAGCACCGACATTCCGCAGATCGCGTCGACCGCCGCCCTCGTCTTCATCACCTTTTTCGGATTTTCCGCGATCGCGGCCTCGGCGGGGGAGGTGATGAACCCGACGAAGACGATCCCGCGCGCGATCTTCATCTCGATGCTGGTGGTGACGGTGCTCTACGCGCTGGTGGTGATGGTGGTGGTTGTGGCCGATCTGACCGAGTACACCGAGTCGGCGATGGGGGTGGCCGCGCGGGCCTTCCTGGGGCCGATCGGCGGCGCGGTGATCGTGGGTGGGGCGATCTTCTCGATGATCTCCGCGTCGAATGCCTCGATCCTGGCCGGGTCCCGGGTGGCGCTGTCGATGAGCCACCGGAGCCACCTGCCCCGCTTCTTCAGCCGCATCAGCGCACGCACGCACACGCCCTACGTGGCGGTCCTGGCGGCGGGCGGCTCGATCGGCCTCTTCGCGCTCCTTCTGCCGCTCGAGGACCTCGCGCATTTCGCGAACCTGGTCCTTCTGACGGCGCTGTGCTTCGTGAACGCGGCGCTGATCGTCCACCGCCGCCGCTTCCCCGACATCGAGCGCCCCTTCCGGGTCCCCCTGGTGCCGCTCCTGCCCGCGCTCGGGATCGCGGCCAACATCTACCTGATTCTGCAGATCCCGATTCAGGGACACCTGCAGCCGGTGCTGCTCGCCATCCTGGCGCTGCTCGTGGGACTGTTCTGGTACGCCGCCTGGCGTGGCACCCGCTACGAGGTTCCCGACGCCGCGGGTCCCGTATCGCGCATCGTCGCCCTGCGGGCATCCCCGCGCGAAGCCCTCTTCCGGATCCTGCTCCCGGTCTACAATCCCCACACGGCTGAGCCCCTGCTGCGGATCGCCGCCACGCTGGCCCGGCACCGCGACGGCGAGATCACCCTGCTGCGCGTGGTTCAGGTCCCCGATCAGCTGCCGCCCGAGCTCGCGCGCAAGGCGATCGAGGCCGAGGACGACATGCTGGAACGCCTGCAGGCGCTGGAAGGTGAGCTGGGCGTCCCCATCACGACCGAGGTGCGGGTGGGTCGCAACGTGGCCCGCGCCATCCTGGAGGCGCGGCGCGAAGACCGCTCCCACCTGATCGTGCTCGGCTGGAAGGGCTTCACCGCCCACGCGCGCCAGATCCTCGGCGAGGTGACCGACGACGTGGTGCGGCTCGCGCGCGCCGACATCCTGCTGGTCCGGTTCGGGCCGGATCCGGTGGTGCCGCAGCGCATCCTGCTCCCCACCGCGGGGAGCGCTCACGCGCGCAAGGCCGCGGGCTACGCGCTCGGCCTGACGGAGGGGGGGCGGGGATCGCTCACGCTCGCTGGAGTGGTGCCCGCGGACGCGTCGGAGCAGACACGCGCGGACAAGGAGAAGTGGCTGGCGGAGGAGGGAACGGAGATTGCGGAGGCGGTCGAGTCCGCAGCGGGCGCGGCGGTAGAGACGCGGATCCTGGCCGGGGGCGGCGTGGTCGAGTCGATCGTGGCCGCGGCGGATGACTACGACGCGGTCATGGTCGGGGCCTCGGGCGACAGCTTCTCGAGCCGCATCCTCTTTGGCACGATCCCGGAGCAGATCGCGCGGGAGGCGCCGGGCACGGTCATGGTGCTGAAGAGCCACGACCGCGTGAGGGCGTTC
>JAPOOQ010000614.1 GCA_026713345.1 Gemmatimonadota bacterium
CTTCGCCATTCTTTCCTCGCGTCCGGGTTGTCTGTTGCGGGTCTCAAAGGCGGGAGCTTCACCCCCGTCCCGCCAAGCTCTGGGCGGGGATTGAACCCGCGACCTCTTCCTTACCAAGGAAGCGCTCTACCACTGAGCTACCAGAGCACCTCTCTCTGTCTGTCGGCACCGGATGCACCGTTCGCGCCAGTGGCCCGCCCGTGGCACCCGGGTTGCCGTTTTCCGCTGTCCTGCGCCTCAGAGCGGGAGACCGGATTCGAACCGGCGACCCTCAGCTTGGAAGGCTGATGCTCTAGCCAACTGAGCTACTCCCGCGTTGTCCGCGGAGGGAAATCCCTCCATGGTGGGGGTAGGATTCGAACCTACGTAGGCATTCGCCAGCAGATTTACAGTCTGCCCCGGTTGGCCGCTTCGGTACCCCACCAAAAAACACGTTCCCACCCCCTGCCCGCCAAAATCGGCTGTCGGCGAAATCGGGCCCGGATGGAAACGAGCACAAAAAGCTAACTATTCTCTGCACACAAATCAATATCGAGTTGGATGGGTAGGCCGACGGTCCGACGCCGGCGCGCCACGTGCACCGGCGCCGGCCAGCGAAGCTGACGCGGGGACTCGAACCCCGGACCTGCTGATTACAAATCAGCTGCTCTACCAACTGAGCTACGTCAGCACACCCTGAAAGGTGTCGCGGGAGGCCACCGGGTGGAAGGGGGCAGCCGGCCCGAACCGCATCCTGGCCCGACTCAGGATCCCGACGTGCGGACGCGCTTCCACCGGGTTCCGGCCGGCGTGTCCTCCAGCCTGACCCCCTGGGCTTCGAGTTCGGCGCGCAGCCGGTCGGCCGTGGCGAAGTCACGCTCCTTCCTCGCTCGGTCGCGGGCCTCCACCATCTCCTGGATCCTGCGCGAGGTGTCGTCGTCGACGTCCCTGGCCTTCGCGGCAAGATCGATCACCCCCAGCGCCAGGTCCATCTCGGCCAGGGCGGCCAGCACGGCTTCGCGGTCCTCGCCGCTCACACCCCCCGGCGCGTCCAGGGCCGCGTTCCCGTCCCGTACGAGCCCCCACAGCGACGCCAGCGCGCGCGGCACGTTGAGGTCCTGGTCCATGGCCCGGCCGAATTCGTCCAGGTGCCGCCGGGCGCGCTCCGCGAGTTCGCCGTCGACCGCGTTCGTCGCGCCGACCTCCGAGGCCCCGGCGCGCTCCGCCCCCTCGGTCATGCGGCGGCGGAAGTCCAGGAGGCGCTGAACAGCTTCGGTCGCGTCGGCGAGCCCGCCCGCGGTGAAGTTCAGTTCGCTGCGGTAGTGGGCCGAGAGAAGGACCCAGCGGATCGCGGCGGGATCGTGCCCGTCGTCGACGAGTTCCCTGACGGTGTGAAAGTTGCCGAGGGACTTCGACATCTTGCGGTCGTCGACCTTGAGGTGCTTGACGTGCATCCAGAAGCGGGCGAAGGGACGTCCGGTCGCCGCTTCCGACTGCGCGATCTCGTTCTCGTGATGCGGGAAGAGGAGGTCTTCGCCGCCGACGTGGATGTCGACGGTGTCGCCGAGGAGCGACATGACCATGACCGAGCACTCCAGGTGCCAGCCGGGGCGGCCCGCCCCCCACGGCGAGTCCCAGACCGCCCCGACCTCGCGGTCGGCCGGCTGCGCCGCCTTCCACAGCGCGAAGTCCCGCGCGTCCTTCTTGGCAAACTCGCCGGCGTCGATGCGCGAACGCCGCGAGTCGTCCTCGCCACCCTTCCCCGAGAGCTTGCCGTAGTCGCCGAACGTCCCCACGGAGTAGTAGACCGACCCGTCCCCCGCCCGGTAGGCGTGCCCCGCCTCGATCAGGCGTTCGACGAACTCCACCATGGCCGGGATGTACCCGGTCGCCCGCGGGTGACGGGAAACAGGGAGGAAGCCCAGCGTCCCGGCGTCTGCGAGGAACGCGTCGATGAACGGGCCCGTGTGCTCGGTGAGCGAACAGCCCGCCGCCGCCGCGCCGTCGATGGTCTTGTCGTCGACGTCGGTGAAGTTCACCACGAACTCGACCTCGTGGCCGTGCCGGCGCAGCTGCCGGTGCAGCAGGTCGTAGACCACGAACGTGCGGAAGTTGCCGATGTGCGCGTAGTCGTAGACCGTGGGCCCGCATCCGTAGACGGTGACGCGCCCGGGGCTCCCGGGCTCGAAGCGGCGCAGCTCGCGGTGGAGGGAATCGTAGAGGTTCATTGCGCGGATAATATAAGGGCGCCGATCACCGGGGGATCAGGCGGCGCCGGGCGCGGCGGCCGCGATGCGGGCGAAGGCCTCTGCGGGGTCGGGGGCGGCGGTCACCGGGCGGCCCACCACGATGTGGGTAGCGCCGGCCCGGAATGCTTCGGCAGCCGTGCGGACGCGTCGCTGGTCGTGACGCGGTTCTCCCGGGGCGCGGATCCCCGGGGTCACGATGGCGGCCCCGCCCCCCATCCCCGCCCGCAGGCGCGCGGCTTCGCTTGCCGCGCAGACCACTCCCCCCACCCCCGCACCCCTCACCAGCCGCGCAAGCCGCTCGGCCTCCAGGCCCGCGTCCTCGACGCGGCGCCCGAAGACCGCGCCGAGACCGGGTTCGTCGAGCGAAGTCAGGACCGTCACCCCGAGGAGCGTCAGCGCGTCCGGCGCGGCGGCGGCGGCCGCTTCCAGCATCGCCGCGCCCCCGGCCGCGTGCACGGTCAGGAAGCGCACGCCCAGGTCGGCGGCGCGGGCCGTGGCGCGGGCCACCGTATTCGGGATGTCGTGCAGCTTCAGGTCGAGGAAGACCTGCTTGCCGCGGCGGCCGAGCGCCCGCACCACCGCCGCGCCCTCCGCCGTGTAGAGCTCGAGGCCGACCTTGTAGAAGGTGCAGGCCGGGCCGAGGCGGTCGGCGAGCGCGAGGGCGGGCTCCGCGCGGGGGAAGTCGAGCGCGACGATGACGCGGTTGCTCACCGCGCACTCCCGGCGAGTTCGCGGGCCACCCGCACAGCGCAGCGCGGATCCGCGAAGGAGCCGGTGCCGACCTGTACCAGCGAGGCACCCGCGTCGAGGTAGGCGCGCGCGTCGCGCCCGCTGAGGATCCCGCCGACCCCGATCACGGGCACGTCGACGGCGGCGGCGACTTCGCGCACGGCCGCCAGCCCCACCGGAAAGACCGCGGGGCCGCTCACTCCCCCCCGCCCCGCCCCGAGCCGGGCCGCGCCGCGGGCGCCGGGCAGGAACCCCGGCAGCGTGTTGACCGCCGTGATGCCGTCGGCCCCGCACGCGACCGCCAGCGCCGCCGTGCCCGCGATGTCGGGGTCGTTCGGGGCCAGCTTCACGAGCAGCGGACGTGCGGTGAGGGGGCGCACCACCCCCAGCACCTCCCGCAGCGCATCGGGATCGAGGCAGAACGGCCTGCCCCCGAGGTGGGAGTCGTTCGGGCAGGAAAGGTTGAGCTCGAAGCCCAGGAAACCCTCTTCCCCGTCGAGCTCGCCGACCACCCGCGCGTACTCCTCCGACCGCGCCCCCGCGACCGACACGAACACCGGCAGCGCCCCCAGCTTCCTCCTCATCCACGGCAGCTTCTCCTCCCGGACCGCCTCCACCCCCGGGTTCGCGAGCCCGACCGAGTTGAGCATCCCCCCCGTGAATTCGGCGACGCGGGGAGCGGGGTTTCCCCAGCGCGGCTCGACGGTCACGGACTTGGTGACCAGCCCGCCCACCGCGCCGGGCGGCATCACGTCGACCACGGGCTCGCCAAAGCCGCAGGTGCCCGATGCCAGGAGCACCGGACTGGAGAAGCGGGTCCCGAAGAACTCGGCGTCGGCGCTCACCGGTGGTCCTTCATCGCGCGCTCGGCCTCCCGCTGCATCGTCTTGCGCCTGAGTTCCTCCCGCCGGTCCCTGTGCTTCTTCCCCCGGCAGAGCCCCAGCGTGATCTTCGCCCTGCCCTTCCGAAGATAGAGATCGAGCGGGACGAGAGTCAGCCCCTTCTCCTCCACCGTGGCCCCGATACGGCGGATCTGGTCCTTGTGCAGCAGCAGCTTCCGGGGCCGCGTCTCGTCGTGGTTCCAGCGGTTCGCGGGCTCGTACAGGCCGATGTGGAAGTTGTGCAGCCACATCTCCGCCGACTCCAGGCGGGCGTGCGCGTCCTTGAAGGCCACCTTCCCGGCGCGGATCGACTTCACCTCCGTCCCCTGCAGCACGAGCCCCGCCTCCCAGGAGTCCAGGACCTCGTACAGGTGGCGGGCCTTCCGGTTCCGGGCAATCAGCTGCCGCCCGTCACCGGAGTGCGGCGCGGTCAATAGATCAGGACCGGCGTGCCCACCTCGACCAGGTGGTAGAGCTCGCGCACGGCCTCGTTGGTCAGGCGGATGCAGCCGTGTGAGACCCGGCGGCTCTCGGGGTCGGGGTTCATGATGAGGCCCGGACTGAAGGTTCCGTGGATCGCGATGCCGTCACCGAGGTAGATCGCGGTGGTCCCCATGGCTCCGGGGATGCGCCGCGAGGGGCTGTCGGCGGGAGGGACCCGAAGCCCGCGCTCCACGTAGTACCAGTCCGGCGCGATCCACACCGGGTCCTTCTCCTTCCTCCGGATCCGGAACAGGCCTCGTGGCGTCGTAAAGGTCCATTTCTGGCCGCTTCCCGCGAGCCGGAAGCCGGTGCCCGTGCCCGCCGGAGCGGACCAGAGCGACGAGGTGCCTTCCATGATGTAGACGCGGTTCGTCGCCAGGTGCACGAGCACGTAGGGTCCGTCGAAATCGATCAGCGGCGCCGACAGCTCCACGGCCCCCTCCCCCGCCACCTTGCCGAGCAGCTCGGACATCGCCTGCGGATGTGCGGCGGCGGGTGCGGCGAGGCTGGCCACGGCCGCGGCCAGCACGCACAGTGCGGTGCTCACGCGGGACTCCGGGCGAACCCGGCGCCCGCCCGAAACGGCAGGGACAGCGGTCACGCGCGCGGCGACACCGGACATTCCGCGAACCCTTCCCTCAGCCCGCCGAAGCCCCGGCCAGCGCCATGTCGACTTCGCGGGCGCGCCAATCGGCGAGGAAGCTCTCCATCCCCTTGTCCGTCAGGGGGTGCTGCATGCCCTTCTTCAGCACCTTGAACGGGCAGGTGGCGATGTGGGCGCCGGCCAGGGCGGCCTCCACCACGTGCCGGGGATGGCGGATGGACGCGGCCAGGATCTGCGTGCGGATGTCGGAGTTCTGCTCGTAGACGGCGGCGATTTCGCGGATCAGCTCCATGCCGTCCTGGGAGAGGTCGTCCAGACGGCCGATGAAGGGGGACACCACGAAGGCGCCGGCCAGGGCGGCCATCAGCGCCTGGCTGGTGCTGAAGCACAGGGTCACGTTGCAGCGGATGCCCCGGCGGCCGAGCCGGGAGACAGCCTCGAGCCCGTCCGTCGTGCTCGGCACCTTGATGATCACGTTGTGATGCCAGGTGGCGTACTCGACCCCCTCCTCCACCATCCCGTCGGCGTCCTCCGAAACGGTCTCGGCGCTGATGGGACCGTCCACCAGGCTGGCGATCTCCTGGATGGTCTCCTTGAAGTCCGCCCCTGTCTCGCGGGCCATGAGGCTCGGGTTCGTCGTCACTCCGCTCAGGATTCCCCAGCGCGCCGCTTCGCGGATTTCCCCCAGGTTCGCCGTGTCCAGGTAGATCTTCACCGGGCTCGTCTTCCTTTCGTGTTGGTGGTCAATCGGCCTCGGCCGAACCCTTCCCCTCCGCATCCCGGCGCCGGTCGTATTCCTCCCGGGCCGCGTCGAGACCCGCCCGGTACGCCGCCTTGGAGCGCGCCAGCCGCTCCTCCAGCTCGGCCCTGGCATCGGACGCCGCAACGCGTCCCTGGCCGGCCGCTTGCCGGGCCGAATCCAGACGGGAACCGAGGTCCTCGCGCAGACCCCGCACCCGGTCCTCGGTGAGCACCCTCAGCCTTCGGGCCTGTTCGCGGATGCGCCGCTGCGTCTCCTCGCCGGAGCTCGGGGCGAAGAGCAGCGCGATTCCCGCGCCGACCAGCGCCCCCAACAGGAACGCGCCGATCTCGGGCCGTCCCTCCTTCTCGATGATGACCGTAGGTTGATCGTTTTCCGTGCTCATCCTCGCCCTCCTCGTCGCCTGGTGCTCGGTGGTTGGAATCAAGCTACAAGGTATTCCCTCATACCCGCCAACGGGAATGGGGCCGCGGGAGGTCGGGCGGGTCGAATCCGTCGCGGCCGAGCAGCCCGCAGGTGAGTGTCTTGGCCTCTTCCACCCCCGGCTGGTCGAGCGGGTCGACCCCGTAGAGGGCCCCCGCGTGGACCACCGCGCACTGGAAGAGCATGAAGAGCGCGCCGACGGTGTGCGCGTCGATCTGGTCCATCATGATGGTCATGTTCATCCGGCCCGCCCGCCTCAGCGCCTCCGCCGTGGCCCTGCGCTCGCTGTCGAGGAGTCCGTGCAGGGTGTGCCCGCCCAGGTAGGAGAAGGCCGGCTCTTCCTGGAAGGCCCAGGGGATCATCAGGTCGCGCTCCACCCGACCCCGCCCGATGAAGACGACCACCTTGTCGCGGGGCCCCTCCATGAGCAGCTGCAGGATGGAGTGCTGATCGGCCGCCCCGAAGGCCGGCAGCGGCGTCGGCCCCGTTTCCGCCCGCGAGCCATCCGTCCGGACCGCCTTGCCCAGCGACTCCGCCCACAGCTGCTGCACCCAGTAGGCCAGTCCCCGCAGCCGGTCCGCGTACGGCATGAAGACCTGGATCCCCGCCCCCACCCCGGCGTCGGCGTCGTGCAGCAGCGTGGCCAGCACCCCCGCCCGGTTCGCGGCGAGCTCCAGATCCGCGCACCGCTCCGCCATCGCCGCCGCCCCCCCCAGCACGGCCTCGATGTCAATCCCGCAAAGCGCGGCCGGCAGCATCCCGACCGGAGAGAGCACCGAGAACCTCCCCCCCACGGCGCGCGGCACCGGCAACGACCTGAGGCCGCACTCCGCGGCCACCTCCCTGAGCGGCCCCCGCCGCGCGTCCGTGGTCACGACGAGATGCTCCCCGGCCCGCCCCGCCCCCAGCGCCTCCTCCATGCGGGCGCGCACAACCAGAAAGAGCGCCAGCGTCTCGGCCGTCAAGCCCGACTTGCTCACCACGTTGAAGACCGTGCGGGCGAGGTCCAGGCGGTCCAGAAGCGCGGTCGCCGCGTCGGGGTCCGGGTTGTCGAGCACGTGGAGGCGCGGGGCGCCCCCCCGCTTTTCGCCGTCCAGCGCGTTCCACCAGGGGCCCAGCAGCGCGTCCCGCAGCGCGACCGTCCCCAGCGCGGAGCCGCCGATCCCGACCACTACGACATCGTCGAAGCGGCCCCGGAGCGCGCCGGCGCCCTCCAGCGTGCGCCGGACGAGCCGATCGTCGTGCGGCAGCTCCAGGAAGCCGAGTTCGCCCGCGTCGCGGCGCGCTTCCATCACGCGGCCGGCCTCCCGGAAGCGCACGGCCAGGTCGCCCTCCAGCCGGGCCGGGTCGATCCCGCCGGGCCCGGTCTCCCCAGGCTCGATCCTGCCCGCCACCATGTTCCCGTAGTCGATCACGGGCAGCCGCGCGCTCCCGGGCACCGGCACGGCTCAGTCCACCTCCACGACGAGCCCGTCGAAGGCGGGCCGGATCCCCTCCGGAAGCCACGCCGTCAGTTCCCCGTATCCCACCTTGTGGGTCAGATGCGTCAGATACGTCCGCTCAGCACCGATTTCCAGCGCAACCTCCACCGCCTCTTCCACATTGAAGTGGGTGGGGTGGGGCGATCCCAGCCAGAGCGCGTTCAGCACCAGCACCTCCACGCCGCGGAGGATCTCGCGGGCCGGACCGGGCAGCCGCTTAGCATCGGTGACGTACCCGAGCCCGCCCGCGCGGAAGCCGAAGGCGTCCTCGGGGCCGTGCGGAACCCGGAACGGGATCACCTCCTCGCCGAGGATCCGCCTCGGCACCCCCTCCGTGTAGGTCTCCAGGGCCAGGCGGGGCTTCGTCGTCCCGCGCGCCACCTTGACGCTCTCGTCGAAGATGTAGGGGAAGCGCTCCGTGAGCTGGTCACGCATCTCGTCGGGCACGTAGGTGGGCACCGCGCCGCGGCCCCGCGTCGAGAAGATGCGGACGTCGTCGATGCCGTGCACATGGTCGGCGTGCAGGTGCGTGTACCAGACCGCGTCCACCCGGTCGATCCCGCTCGCCAGCAGCTGCAGCCGGAGCTCCGGCGGCGTGTCGATGAGCAGGTTGCCGCCCTCGAGTCCCAGCAGGGCGCCGTGGCGGGTGCGCCGGTCGCGGGGGTCGGCGGAGGTGCAGTTCGGACAGGAGCAGCCGATCACCGGAACCCCGAAGGAGGTGCCCGTTCCGAGGAAGGTCAGCGTCACAACTGCTCCACCCTCATGGTGTTGGTCGAACCGCGCCGGTGGAACGGGAGGCCGGATGTGACGATGACGGGATCTCCCGGCTTGCCCCGTCCGGACTCCAGGACCACCTGCTTCCCGAGCTCGGTCAGGTTCTCGTAGGTGATCTCACCGTGTTCGGCCTCGGCCAGTACCGGGCGGACGCCCCACACGCCGCCGAGCTGCCGGTGGACCTTCGCCTCCGTGCACACGGAAAAGATGGGGGTGACCGGCCGGTAGGACGCAACCAGCTTGGCCGAGAAGCCGCTGCGGGTGATGACGATGATCGCCGGGGAGTCCAGGTCGCGCGCCGAGCGCACCGAAGACGCCGCGACCGCGTGTTCGCGCAGCGAGGCGCCCCGCCGCTGCACCGGCCCCATCTGCGACAGGTAGTGCGGCCCCTTCGCGAGCACGCCGCTCCCCTCGATCTCGGTGGCGATCCGCACCATGGTCTCCACGGTCCGCGCCGGGAACTTCCCCACCGCGGTCTCGCCCGACAGCATGACCGCATCCGTGCCGTCCAGGATCGCGTTCGCCACGTCGGAGGTCTCGGCCCGGGTCGGCCCCGGGTACGAGGTCATGGATTCGAGCATCTGGGTCGCGGTGATCACCGGGCAGCCGTGCCCGTTGGCCGACTGGATGATCTGCTTCTGCACCAGCGGGACCTGGGCGAAGGGCAACTCCACCCCCAGGTCGCCGCGCGCGACCATCACCGCGTCGCTGTACTCCAGGATCCCGTCGAGCTCCTCGACCGCCCGCGCGCGCTCGATCTTCGCCACGAGCCACGCCCTGCCCTTCATGTGGGCATTCAGCACGCGCACGTCCCGCACCTTCTGCACGAAGGACAGCCCCACGTACTCCGCCTCCATCGAGTAGGCGAACTCGAGGTCGCGGCGGTCCTTGTCGGTCACCGCCGGGGTGTTGAGATCGACGCCGGGCAGGTTGATCCCCTTCCGGGACCCCAGCATGCCGCCGCGGATGACCTCGAAACGGGCCCGTCCACCCTCCGTCCGCAGGCACACCAGTTCGAGCAGCCCGTCGTCGAGGAGGATGTGTGTGCCGGGGGATACCTCCCGCGCGAGCGGCACGTACGTGGTGGGAAGCTCGCCGGGCTGGTGCAGCCCCTCCGGCGCGATGGTCACTGCGGCACCGTCCCGGAGCAGGACGGGCTCGGGCAGGTTGCCGATGCGGATCTTGGGACCCTGCAGATCGACGAGGATCGCGACCGGTCGGCCCGCTTCCGCCGCCGCCTCGCGCACCAGCCTGATGCTGCGCTCATGGAACCTGTGGTCCCCATGGGACATATTGATACGGGCAACGTCGATGCCCGCCCGCACCATTTCGAGCATCACATCCGGCTTGGCGCTGGCTGGCCCGATCGTGGCGACGACCTTCGTTCTGATCATCGGATCGTTCAGATTCCTTTCTGGTGGCTGAGGCCGCGCAACCATCGCCGGTCCGCGACCTGCAAAGCTACTGCACGAACGGCAACAGCGCCGCGTCGGCCGCGTCACGCAAACGAAACGTATTCAATGTCAGCCATCATTAGCGCCTCATCATCGATCCGGGCCGCACTGTGAGCCGGACCACGGTCCACGTGGAGACCCCCAGCCAGGCCCGGGACGTCGAGCAAGCCCTCGCCCGCGCCGACAGCGTCGCGGTCGATTGCGAGGCGGCGGGGTACCACCGCTACTCGGATCGCCTCTGCCTGGTTCAGCTGTCGGCCGCCGGACAGACCTTCGTACTCGATCCCCTGGCCTTCGACCTCGCGCCGCACCTGAGTCCCTTCCTCGAAGACCCCGCGCGCGTGACCATCATCCACGGGGCCGCGTACGATCTGCGGCTCCTGCACCGGGATCTGGGCATCCGGGTCGGTGCGCTCGCCGACACCCAGGTCGCGGCAAGCCTGCTCGGGGAACCCGCCGTGGGGCTGCAGGCGCTCCTGGAACGTCACCTCGGGATCCGGGTTTCCAAGAAGTACCAGCGGGCCGACTGGGCGGCGCGGCCGCTCTCGGCCGACATGATCGAGTACGCCGCCAACGACACGCGCCATCTGCACCGCCTCGCCGAAATCCTGGAGGCGCGGCTGGACGAAGCCGGAAGGTTGTCCTGGGCCCGGGAGGAGGACCGCCGGCTCCTGGACCGCGCGTTCGACGTCCGGGACGACGGAGGCGCCGAGCCCGACCCGGTCACGCGGTTCAAGGCGGCGCGCCGACTGGACGACCGGTCCGTGACCGCGCTGCGCGAGGCGATCGCGTGGCGTGACGGGATCGCGCGAGAGCGGGACCGGGCGCTCTTCCGGGTGGCATCCGATGCCGCGCTGCTCGCCGCCGCGCGGGATCGCCCGCCGTCGGTGGCGGCGCTGGCAGCCGTGCAGGGGTTTCCGTCCCGGCTCGCTCACCAGAAGGGGCGCGCGCTGTTGAAGCGGTTCGAGCGCGTGGAAGGGCTCTCGGCGCGTGAGCTGGTGCCGTACCCGCGGCCGGTCGCGCGCGGCGTGAGGCCGGACCCCGAGGAGGAAGTCGCGTTCGAGCGCGTGAAGGAGGTGCGCAATGTGGCGGCGGGGCGGCTGGGGCTGGACCGGGGCCGCGTGATGGCGAATCAGGCTCTGCGTGAGGTGGTGGCCGCGATGCCGGGGAACCGCACCGAGCTGGAGGCGGTGGCGGAGGTACGGCGGTGGCAGGTGGACGTGATGGGCGGCGAACTGCTCGGCGCCCTGTGGAAGCGTCAGGGAGGGTAGGTCAACCCCCCCGCGCTTCCAGTTCGCGCTTGTATTCGATGCAGTAGCGGGCGTGCGGGAGCGCGTCCAGGCGCTCGAAGGCGATCGCCGTCCCGGTGGCGTGACAGCGTCCGAAGTTGTCGGGATCCCGGTAGAGTCGCCTCAGCGCCTCCTCGATCCGGTACAGGTACCGCCCCTCCTTGGTGGCGAACAGGGCGGCCTTCTCCCGCTCCGCGGCTTCCGTTCCCTGGTCCGCCATGTGGTCCGTATAGGCCACGAGGTCCGAATCTTCCGAGGTGCGGTCCGCCCTGGCGGCATCGTTGAATACCCCGAGGCCACGCAGCGCCTTCTTGCGCTCCTGCAGCAGCCTGTCCTCCAGGTGCTTCAACTGCTCGCCGGAAAGCAGCGGACCCTCGCCGTCGTTCAGTCTGTCGTTATTGGGCGTGTGCGACGTGGACATCGCTTCCCTCCCATTCTCCTGCAGTGTGCTATCAAGGCCCCTAAATCTACATCCGAGGGCCGCGCCGCCCAATGTTCGGGGCCGGCGCCTGTCAACGTCCGAGGGCCGCGCATCCCCGTTCGCCATGTTATCTTGGCCTGCCCGCGCCATTCGAAACGGAAATCCCGCGCGGCGACCAAGACCCTTCCCCCACGAGGAGCACGGTGGAGCAGATCCGCTGCCTGAGACACCCGGACGCACCCTCCGCGGCACTCGCCCGACCACCCTTCCGGCCGC
>JAPOOQ010000615.1 GCA_026713345.1 Gemmatimonadota bacterium
ATTGATCTCACCACCTGTCGCAGAGGTAATCAGGGGGTTAGGAACACATGGCTGAAGGAGTATGGTTGCACGGCGTGTCCATGTGCATCTCCTGGCTGGCGGCGCCTTCGACCGGGTTCGACTGCTCAAGCACTGGGCCGTTGTTCACTCCTGCGGGACGGCGAGCGGATGTGTGGTCGATTCGATCACCGTGATCAAGGCTACTGCACCCGCCACCATGCGGTCCTCATGGTCACGCTTTGTCGAACGGCGACGCGGGATTGTCATTGGATCAACAGCAAATGGGAACGGGCGTGACTGAACGACTCAGGACACCCCTTCCGCCCGCCGGAGCACCGCGAGCTGGATCGGCACCTGCTCGATTTCCGTGTAGGCGAATCGAACACTCCCGCCCGCGTCAAGAACGAAATGCGCCGGTATGGCGCTTACGCCGAATGCGTTGCTCGCTTCCCGTTCAAGGTCGTAGTAGACAGGGTAGGTGACGCCCCTGGCCTCGATGAAATCGTCCATACCCGGTCCCGGCAGGTCGTCGACGGTGATCGATAGCACCTGTATTCCCTCGGGTTCCAGTCGATCGCGTAGCCGGGCCACCTCCGGTATCTCCGCCACGCACGGGCCACAACTCCTTGCCCAGAAGACCAAGACTGTGGGCTTCCCCGCGACCAGCTCTGCCACGGACCACCGCGTTCCGGTTGCGTCTCGTACGCGGCTGAACGCGGGAGTCCAACGCACAGAGTCCGTCAAGGCATGCCCAAGGAGCCGCGTCCGGGAAGTATGGACGAGGGAACGCCAACGGGAGTCTTCGGGGGCCAGACCGACCAAAGCGGCCAGAGAGTCGGCTCCCGGACGGGTCGTGCGTGGGTCGGCGGCCACGAACGCGTAGTCGCTCGCGGCACCCGCGGAGTCGCCCAGGGTCAGCCTCATGTCGCCCAGACGACGATAGAGATCGGAGCTGGGCAGCGTGGCCCCGGCGTCCTCCAGGGTGTCGATGGCGGCTTCGAGCCGGCCCGCTCTCTCCAGAAACTGGCTGTAAGTCACCAGGGCGGTGGCTCGGGATTCCTCGCGGAGACGGGCGTATTCGCTCACTGTGCGGCCAAGTGGGCGACCGGGATGGGCAGCGAGATCCACCGATTCGGGCTCGCTCGGGACCAGGGATTCGCGCACGAGTTCGACGGCACGGTCGCCGCGTTCGGGAACGCCAATCAGCCGGTCCGCGACAAACCGGGGACTCCGCCCCTCCTCCAGCGTGCGCTCGGTCCAGCGATCCACTGCAGCAAGGTCCCCTCCGTCGATCCCCACGCGAAGCGCCAATTCGGCAATCTGCGTGTTCTGGCCACGCGCCGCGGGCCAGCTTTCTTCATAGGCTCGAAGCGCCGCCTCCGAATCCCGGTCCTCCCGCCATCGAAAGTAGGTGTCTACCGCGCTTCTCTGATATGGATTCGAGGGAAGCGCGTCAAGTCGCTCCGCCCAGAACAGGGCGACCGACGAATCCCCCAGGATCTCGGCGTAGCGCCGGATACGCGTCATCGTCTCCGAGGTGAGCGAGTCATGCCCTGCGTACGTCTCCTGAAGACGGGCGAGGTTCTCTCTGTGCCAGCCCGCCAGGCTGTCGCTTCCGGTGGCTCCGAGGGCCAGGTCTTCGTGAAAACGCAACCTGAACCACCCATCCAGGGAATCGGGATAGAGCTCCACGGCGCGACGATTCGATTCGTACGCGGTGCTCCAGTTTCGGCCCGCGAGGTCGTAGGCTCGCTGCATCAAGGCGTGAAACAGCGGCATACCGTCCTCTGTGTGCATGAGAAGCTCGAACAGCCTGCTGCCGTCCGCGTCGATGCTCTCCGCCGTCAGATCCTCGACTACGAACGCGGCGTAGACCGCCGAGTCGGGTAGGACGAAGCTGCCGGTGAAGTTGCCTTCGGACGCTCGTTTGAGGATTGCGATTCTCTCGTTGTGGAGCCCCTCGTTATACATCTCGTCGCCGATCATGCGGTAGTGGCCGCGTAGCACGAGCGTCGCTTTGCCGGCTAGGGTGCTGAACGGCGTGTAGCTCACGTTGATGCGGGCCCCGCGGGCCGGCGCCTCGGGCGAGAACCGGAGAGCGCCCAGCGCAAGGGCAGACTCTTCGGATGGTGGAAACGAGCAGGCCCCGAGCGTGACGAGCAGACAGGCCAGATACGGCAGGGAAGGTCTGGAGAGTAAATGGTGCCCCGGGGTTTTCATGAGCGGCCCCGTATCCGCTTCTGGATCTCGTATTGCATCTTCACGGTCTCGGACTCGCGCATGCGTGCACCGACGTACCTCGCGGAACTCCCGCCATCCGACCCGTGACCCGTCAGCGGGACGCTCGTTCTCGAAGATGCGAACACCCGCATTGTCACTGCTCCACGTACCGGGGCCTCTGCGTCGCCTGCAGATCCTGCATGCACACCGACATGCCCAGGGCGCCAGCGGACAGAACGATCAGGTTCCTCATTCGGGAGACTGTCAGATCAGGTCTCATTGATCTCGCCATCTGTCGCGGAGGTAGTCAGGGATTAGAACTAGGACGCACGGCTGAAGGGGTATGGTTGCACGGCGTCTCCGTGCGCAGGAGCTGCCGGGCGTCCAATGCGCTGGTGCGCTCCCTCGCCCCATAGCCCGCACGCGCGTGACCAGTTCGGCCGAGCGCAGTGCGTGAGTCCACCACGTCACCACTCAGGATTGAACACCGTGGAGGTTGCCCCCGTATGGGGAGTGTAGGGTTGGTCGGCTTTCAGCCTACATGGGAGTCGAAATGGACGGGCCGCCAATGGTCGTGACATCTCTGCCGGACGTGATCGGTACGCTGTGCAGGTGGAGGCGCTGGTGCGGCAGCGCCGATTCATCGTCTCCCACTCCCGTCGGCAGTCTGGGCAGCACCACCTTCGTAGCGTCCGTTTCGTCGAGCGCAGGGACCGCAGCCAACTCGATCGCTGAATTGCGCCACTACAATCGTCCTTGGAGTTTCCACGCTTGACACAGTACGTCGGTCTGTAGTAACCTTAAGGCAAGTTGCAGTATCCACGGATTCCGATGGGGAGAACACCGCGATGGGCTTGCCGAGAATACCGAACTCCGAACTGGCCGTGATGGAATTGCTCTGGCGAAACGGCCGGCTCTCCGCCCGCCAGATCCTGGAACAACTGTATCCGGACTCGGCCCGGTCCCAGCACGGCGCCGTCCAGAGCCTGCTGCAACGCCTCATGCAGAAGGGCTTCGTGGTCCGCGACCGCGACGTGGGCGTCTACCTGTTCTCCGCAGTCCCGAGCCGGGAGGAGTATGCGAGTGACCGGCTCGATGCGCTCGCCGGCGGGCCCTCCGGGGGCGCCGTGGTTCCGATGGTCACCAAACCGGTCGGAACGGGCAGGCGCGCGGAGAGCGGGAGACGGGGGG
>JAPOOQ010000616.1 GCA_026713345.1 Gemmatimonadota bacterium
CCTCGATCCGCACCACGAGGTCCGGCCTCGCCAGAACCCCCTCCAGCGCCGTCCGCCCCCCCCCCTCGACCCCCTCTTCCGCCGCCCCCGCCCCATACAGCCCCATCAGCCCGGCAACGTTTTCCTCGCTCAGCGGACGCCGGTACGCCCGGCTCCCCAGCCGCGTCACGATCTCGCGCGCACACGCCCGCGCCCCGGCCTCGTCCGCCTCCGGCCCGGGACGGCACGAGAAGACCGCCGCCCGGCTCGGCGTCTCGGAGACCCCCAGCGGATCGTACGGCCCCCCGATCGCGAGGTCGCGCAGGTGCGGAAGCACGGTGAAGCCGTAGCTGCCCGCGATGCTGGTGCTGGCCAGCGACCAGTCGTGCGGCGAGATCAGGTCCTGCAGCGGCCCCTCGAAGCGCCGGACGAACGCTGCCGACACCTGGCGCGGCCCGGCCCGCACAAACACCCGCCCGGAGCGGATGTTGAGCCCGTCCGGGTCCGACGCGTGCATCCAGCGGTTGACCTCGAGGACCTCCGCCGGTTCGCCATCGATCGAGATCTCCAGCAGCTCCGGCTCGCCTTCCTCGGTGTGGAGCGCGTTGCGGCCGTTGCCGACCAGCGCGCCCGTGGTCTCGTGGTGGAAGGAGACGCGGAATTCGTAGTGTCCGTCGGCGGGGAAGTTGTGCATGACCGAGACGCCACCGCGCGTTCCGTACGGCGCGCCCTCGACGCGCTCGCTCTGCGAATCCCAGCGCGAAACACGGTAGGTCGACTCGCTGGGCGTCACATGGGGATCGCCGATCGCGAGCCGGCTGATCTCGGCGGCAGCGCGCAGGTAGCCGTCGGTGAGCGTCGCCGAAAGGAGCTGCGCGTCCGCGATGTTGTCGAAGTTGGCGCTCTTGGTGTCGAGCGGAAGGTAGGCGCCCGGGTCGATCTCCAGGTTCAGCAGGTCCCGGATGGACGCCCCGTACTCCGCGCGATTGAGCCGCTGGAATGTGCGGTGGCCGGGGTTGGGACGCTCGGCGGCCGCCCGGTCCATCTGCCCCTCCAGCGACTCCACCAGCGCCAGCAGCGTCTCATCGTCCGGCCGGCTGTTCCCCGGCGGCGGCATCAGCCCCGCGCGCAGCTTGCGGATCATCTTCTCGGTGAGCTCGCCGTTGGCGGGCGCGTTGGCCGCGTCGTACTCCTCCAGCGACATGTTGCCGAGGAGCCGCCGCTCGTTGTGGCAGCGGACGCAGTACTCCTCGATGATTTCGTTGTCGTCGGGGTTGCGCACACCGGGCCCCGGCGCAGGCGCAACTGCGAATCCGGCCACCAGCACGCCCGCAGCAGCGACCGGAACCGCGTACTTCAGCACGGCCCGCCCCTCAACACGAAACGCAATTGTTGTTGTTCACCGCGCCCAAACTCACCAGCAGCGCCACCGTCTCCGGGAACGGCTGGATCCGCTGGACCGGTCCGTTCGCCATGTCCGCAGTGGTCTGTCCCCGGCGGCTGACAATGGTGACGTCGGCTCCCTGCCCCACCAGGTAGCGGATGAGTTCGTTGTCCCCCCGGGCGGCGGCGTGATGCAGCGCCCCGTAGCCGTCGGCGTCACGCGCGTTGACATCGGCGCCGAGCTCCTCGACGAGGTAGCGCACCGCGGGCAGCCAGCCGTCCGGGACGTGGCGGTGGGCGTTGCCCGCGTAGCCCTGGCCGTAGCCAACCCCGGAGGCCGCGTGGATGGGGTAGACTGCCGGGCCGTCGACCGGGACGGGCGGGAGTCCGGAGGGGTCGGGTTCGTCGTCTTCGCCGCCACGGCTGAAGCGCCGCGAAGGGACTTTCGCCGTGGGGATTTGCGGGTCGGCGCCGTTCGCGACGAGCAGCCTCATGGCCTCCACGTCGAGCGCGTGCGCGGCGCGCCAGAACGGGGTGGCGCCGCGGCTGTCGATCTGCAGCAGGTCGAAGTTGTAGGACATGAACCAGAGGTGTTTGGTGAGCCGCACGTTCGGGTCCACACCCGCCGCGAGCAGCTTCTCCATGACCTCAAGATAGGTGTGGTCCTCCTGCATGTAGATGTGCTGCTGGGGGTAGCGCGACTTGGGCGCCCAGTGCGTGTTGATCGCCGCGAAGAGCGGGGTGGCGCCGGCGTGGCTGGCGATGGTGGGGTCGGCGCCGAGGTCCAGGAAGCGCATGGCGAGGTCGAAGTGACCGTTGATTGTGGCCATGAGGATGGGGCTGGTGCCGTCGCCCGCGCTGACCCGGTCGAGGCCCGCGCCCCCTTCGAGCAGCGCCAGGGCGGTCTCGGCGTGCCCCTCGCGGGCGGCGTGCAGCAGCGCGGTGAGGCCGCCGTGCCCGCCGACCAGCTCGCCGTACGACAGCGGCTCGGGCTCCTCGATCATGCGCGTCTCGCCCTCCTTGCGGGAGGCCTCTTCCGCCCGTTCGCGCCGCGTCTGCTCCTCCTGCTCCCGCCGCACCTGCTCCGCGACCGCCGGTCCCCACGGCTCCCCGGCCGCGAGGCGGCGGTTGCGCTCCGAACGCTCGATCCGGTCCAGGACCGCGCGCGCGGCCACATCCGTCACCCGGGTGTGGATGGCGGGGTCGGCACCCGCCTCCAGCAGAGCCCGCACGGCCTCCGTCCTGCCCCTCGACGCGGCGAAGATCAACGGCGTCTGCCCCCACGACTCCTCGGTGGCGTTCACATCCGCGCCCACCCCGACGAGCGCCGCGATGGCCCGCACGCTCCCCGACTCGGCCGCGAAGTGCAGCGGCCTCGCCCCGCCCCCCACCGTGATCGCCCGTTCGGGGTCGGCCCCCGCGCCCAGCAGGACCTCCACCACCTCCCCCGCCCCGGCCCGCGCGGCCACATGTAGCGGCGCGTACCGCCCGATCCGCGTTCCGGCGCCGACCGTCGCCCCGGCATCCAGCAGGTCGCGCACCAGCGCCGCGTCCCGGTTCTGCGCCGCCCAGTGGAGCGCGGTCATGCCGTCGCCCTGGGGCACGTTGACGTCGGCGCCCTCGGCGATCAGGGCGCGCACCGCCGCCGCGTCGCCGCGCATCGCCGCGTCGGCCACGGGGCCAGGCCCCTCGAGCGAGACGAGTACCGGCAGTCCCGCCACCACCAGCAACGCCGTCACCCAACCGCTGGCGGGCAGCGTGCGATCGGAGTGCGGCACGGCGCGACGCTTGTCCATCGTCCCTACACCGTCAGGGAAAAGTCGCCGGTGCTGTTCCCGAACTTCTCCATGTCGTCCAGCCCGAGCTTGTGCGCCAGGCTCAGCATGACGTTCGCCATCGGCGTCCCCGGGGCCGCGCGCAGGTGGAGGTTGCCGTCCATGCGACCGTTCGCGCCGCCTACCACGAAGAGCGGGCAGCGCTTGTGGTTGTGGATGTTGGGGTCTCCCATCGGGGAGCCGTAGACGATCATCGTGCGGTCCAGCAGGTGGGTGTCGCCCTCCATCGTACTCTCGAGCTTGTCCAGGAAGTACGGCAGCATGCCCACATGGTACCGGTTGATTTCCGAGAAGTCGGTGATGTTGCCCTCGTTGCCGCCGTGGTGCGACGCGGGGTGGAAGGGCTTGTGGACACCGCTCTCCGGGAAGATCCGGGCCGACGAGTCGCGGCCCATCTTGAAGGAGAAGACCCGGGTCACGTCCGACGCGAAGGCCAGCGCCTGCAGGTCGAACATGAGCTGCACGTGCTCGCGGAAGGAGTCGGGCACTCCGGCGGGCGCCTCGGGAAGTTCACGCGCTTCGCCGCTCGCATTCTGGTCCTCCACGCGCTCGATCCGGCGCTCCAGTTCGCGCACGTGCTCCAGATACCGGTCGAGGCGGATCAGGTCGGCGGGGCCGAGGCGGCCCTTCAGCTGGTCCACCCTGCCGGTGATGAAGTCGAGGATGCTCTTGTTGGTGCGGCGGCGCGCGGCCCGCTGCTCCGGGCTGCCTCCGGCGCCGAAGAGCTGGTCGAAGGCGACGCGCGGGTCGCGCACCATCGGCAGCGGATCGGTCGGCGACGCCCAGCTGATCGTGTCCGTGTAGACGCACGCGTACCCGTAGGCGCAGCCGCCCGACTGGTCCACGTTCTCGATGCAGAGCTGCATGGACGGGACCGGCGTCTCCTGCCCGAAGCGCTGCGCGAACATCTGGTCCAGCGACTTTCCGACGAAGATGTCGGAACCCTCGGTCTGGCGCGGATGCGACTGTGTGAGGAAGGTCGCGCTGGAGCGGAAGTGGTCGCCGCCGATCTCTTTCGGCTTCGTCGCCTCGGCGGGCTCGACATCGGTGTCGCTGATGATCGTGAGGTATTTGCGGTAGGGATCCAGGGGGCTGAGCGCGCTCGGGGTCAGGTCGAAGTCGCGCCCGGTCGCCGCCGGGGACCAGTAGTTCTGCGTCCTGCCCCACGCATTGCTGCCCGCCGCTCCGTGTACCATTTCGATCGCGACGAGCCGGGTCGGCCCCTCGGCCGCCGCCTTCCATCCCCGCCCCGCGGGAACCATCGCGTCGAGGAATGGCAGCGAAACGGAGACGCCAAGGCCCCGCAGGAAGGTCCGGCGGGGGATCGCTGCTCCGGTGATGTATTCCATATCGCTGAAGTCTCCCTGGTTATCGGCCGCTGCGCCTGCCGGTCGGCCCTGCCGCGTCCGCCGGTTCCTCGACGGTCGCCGAGGCCATGGACATCCGGAAGGGCTGGCTGCCCACGACCGCCTTCACGAAGGCGGAGAGGCGGTAGTCCTGTTCACCCGCGGCTCGGGCGACGCTTCGCACGGCGGGCATGTCGTAGTATTCGATCCTGCGCCCGAGGGCGTAGGCCATCAGGTTGGCGGCGAAGGTTCCGGCCAGCGACTCCGGGCGGCGCAGGAGTGCGTCGATCAGGTCGCCCGGCCCCTCCAGCGGAGTGCCGTCGTAGAGCTCGCCGAGCGTCTCGACCGGGGTGCCGGTGTCGCGCACGCGCCAGGTTCCCGTGACGTCGAAGTTCTCCAGCGCGATCCCGATGGGGTCGATGAAGCGGTGGCACGAATTGCACGTCGGGCTGGCGGGGTGCTGTTCGAGCCGCTCGCGCACCGTCAGGAAGCGGCCGTCGACGGCTGCGTCGGTGTCTTCCAGCTCAGGGATGTCGGGGGGCGGCGGGGGGGGCGGGGTGCCCAGCAGGGCCTCCATCACCCACTTGCCCCTGAGCACCGG
This sequence comes from Gemmatimonadota bacterium, assembly GCA_026713345.1. GTDB lineage: Bacteria > Gemmatimonadota > Gemmatimonadetes > Longimicrobiales > Gaopeijiaceae > Bin94. The sequence continues at coordinate 5,145 of JAPOOQ010000616.1, forward strand.
CGAGGTGCGGTTGGCATGCGAGGTCAGGGTGAGGATGCTTCCGTGCCCGAGGATGCCGCGGCGGGCCTCTTCGGTGTACTCGACGCGGCGGAAATGGTCGCCCGCGACCCCGGGGATCCCGTAGTGACGCGCCAGCCGCTCGTTCATGTACGAGAAGTCCGCCGTGAGGAAGTCCCGGAGGGTGCCGCCGTCACGGACCAGGGCGTTGAAGAAGGTCTCGGTCTCGCGGCGCATGTCGCGGGCAAGCTGCTCGTAGAAGTCGGGGTAGCGCAGCGCGTCCGGGTGCACCTTGTCCAGGTCCTGCAGCCGCAGCCACTGGGCCGCGAAGCGGGTGCCAAGGGCGTCGGCGCGGGGATCGGCGAGCATGCGTTCCAGTTGGGCCTCGAGGATGTCCGGCTGGGACAGTCCACCACCCGCGGCGACCTCGATCAGCTCCTCGTCGGGCGCGCTTCCCCAGAGGAAGAACGACAGACGCGACGCCAGCGCGACATCGCTGATCGGGCGCATGCCGCCGGGGCCCGCGCTTCCCGGCGCAGCCTCCTCGAAGCGGAAGATGAAGTCGGGGCTCGCAAGGATGCCCTGAAGCGCCGTCCGCACGCCGATGTCGAATCCGCCGTCGGCGTAACCCTCCTCGTAGAGGCCCATCAGCCCTTCGGTCTCGGACTCGGTGACCGGGCGCCGGAAGCCGCGTGTTCCCAGCTCGTCGATGATTTGGCGGGCGCAGGCGGGCTCCTCGGCGGCGTTCGCGGGGCGGCAGGTCATCACCCGCTCCCACGCCGGAGTGCGCGTCACGCCGGTGATGTCGTACGGCCCCCCGATGGTGAGGTCCCGGAGGTGGGGCACGCCGGTAATCCCGTACGAATACCCGATTTTCTTGTCGGCGAGCGACCACTCGTGGGGCGAAGTCAGATCCTCCACCGGCCCCTCGGTGACCTTGATGAAGGCGGCGGAAACACGATGCGGTCCGGCGGTCACCGGAATCCGCTCGGTGACGACTTCCACGCCGTTCGGATCCTGCCGGTGCATCCACCGGTCGAGCGGGATGAGCGCCACCCGCTCCCCGTCGACCGACACCTCGATCTCCTCGTCGAAGGGCGCCGTCTGGCCGAAGAAGTTCCCGGTCGACTCGTGCTGGAAGGCGAGCCGGAAGAAGTACTCCCCGTCGGCCACGAAGTTGTGGATGACCGAGATCCCGCCCCGGGTCCCGAAGGGGGCGCCCGGCACGTGTTCGCGCTGCTCCGCGTAGCGCGACACCTCGTAGGTGGCCTCGGAAGGAGTCGCGTGGGCGTCTCCGAGCGCCAGCCGGCTCACCTCGCTGGCAGCGGTCAGATACGATTCGAGCAACGTCGCGGAGAGGTTCTGCACGTCGGCGATGTTGTCGAAGCCCCCGCTCATGGTCTCGCCGGGCAGGTAGGCCGACGCGTCGATCTCGAGCCCGAGCAGGTCGCGAATCGCGGCACCGTATTCGGCGCGATTGAGGCGCTGGAAGGAACGGCTCCCCGGATTGGGCCTGAGCGCGGCCGCCGCGTCGAGCTTCCCCTCGAGGCCGGTGACGAAGGCGACGACCTCGTCCTGCGGCGGCCTCGCCTGCCCCGGCGGCGGCATCATCCCCGCCCGCAGCTTGCGGATCATCTTTTCGGCGATCGGCGCGTTCGCGGTCGGGTCCGCCGCATCGAATTCCTCGAGCGACATGTTCCCCAGCAACCGCCGCTCATTGTGGCAGGACACGCAGTACTCCTGGACGAGATCGTCGGCGGGGGCGGGACGCACATCGCCCGCAGCCCACGGGGCGTCCCCGTCGGCGAGCCACGCGGCCCCGGCGGTCAAACGCACCTCGCTGCCTGCCGGCTGCGGGGCCGTTGCGGTGCCCGCGCCGACAGCCAACTGCACGACGGCGGCTCCCGCCGCCATCACGGCAAGGGACTTCGTCATCGCGCCAAGCTCGCTCCCCATGCGATTGTCGCCCGCGGATCCGCACGCCTCAGCGGACCCACACACGTTTCCCCGTCCGGCCCATGCTGCACCGGCTCTTGATGAATCACTATTCAACAATAATAGGAGTTGGGGCCGGTTGGTCGCCAGTGCGGGCGCAGCCCCGAAAGGATCCCCTCAACCCCCCGCCGCCAGCACCACCTTCACGGTCAGCCTCTCCTCGCCCCGCAACACGACGATCTCCACCTCGTCGCCCGGGTCGTATTCGTTGAGAGCGGCCATGTAGTCGTACACGCTGTCGATCTCGTGCGGGCCGAACTTCACGATGATGTCGCCGCCCTCGATGCCCGCCTCCGCGGCCGGGCTGCCGTCCCGCACGGCGGTGATCGCCATCCCGCCCGACTCGCGCGAATAGTCGGGGATGGTGCCAAGGCGCACCCGGAAGCCGCTCGCCACGCTGCCGGCGTCACCCGAGGCCGACACGCCGTGCGGGTTGCCGGCATCCTCCACCGGGGTCAGCGCGGCCAGGCCGGACGCCGGAACGACCTCGCGGACCACGGCCGTCACGAGGTCGGTGACCCGGTCCATCCCTTCGGCATTGACCAGTTCCCAGTCGTCCTCGACGCGGTGGTACTCGGGGTGGGTGTTGGAGAAGAAATGCAGGACGGGGATGCCGCGCGCATAGAAGGACGTGTGGTCGGAGGCGCCGAACCCGTCGCTGTTGAAGCGCAGGTCGAGGGGAGTGGGGATGGCGGCGTTGGCGCGTTCCAGGACATCCTCCCACTCTTCGGCGGTGCCGGTGCCCAGTACCGTGAGGACGTCGTCGCTCACCCGTCCGACCATGTCGAGATTCAGCATGGCCACCGTGCCTTCCAGCGGCAGCAGCGGCGCGTTCACGTAGTGCGCCGACCCCCAGAGCCCGCGCTCCTCGCCGGTGAAGGCGATGAAGAGGATGTCCTGGGCCAGGGGCGGACCCGAGGCAAGCGTCCGGGCCGCCTCGATGAGCACCGCCGTGCCCGACGCGTTGTCATCGGCGCCGTTGTGGACGGTCCCGTTGGCGTCGGGAGAGAGCGACCCGAAGCCGCCCAGGCCGAGGTGATCGTAGTGCGCGCCGATCACCACCGACTGCGTGCCCTGCGGGGCCGAACCGGGAAGGAGGGCAACGACGTTGCGGGCCTCGCCGTGGACAGCGCCGCCGTGGGGGTCGTCCGAGTTCACCGTCCAGCTCTGGAACCAGCTGCCGTTCTCACCGGCGGGTTGCAGGCCGAGAGACTCGAACCGGGCCGCGATGTAGTCGCCCGCACACCGTTCACCACGGGTCGCCACGGCGCGGCCTTCCAGGAGGTCGTCCGCCAGGTAGCGGACGTGCGCGAGCGCCCCCGTCAGTTCACCGGTGATGAGCGCGGGTTCGGGGCAGTGCCACGGGGACTGCTGGGCGAGCGCGGCGGACGGCAGCGTGGAAGCGGCGCAGAGAGCGGCGGCGATGGGGAAACCGCGGTGCATGAACCGGGTGGTCAGGCGATGATCGCGAGCGGAAGCAGCGCCACGAAGCCCAGCACCAGCAGCAGCGGCGCCAGCGTGATCGACCCCTGGGCGAGCAGCACGAAGCCGAGTACGATGGAGGCCAGTCCCCCCAGGGCGAACCACAGGTTGACCCGGGTGAACTTCAGCGTGGGTTGGGCGATGCTCTTTCTTCTGCTCCTGGCCATGTTCGGACGCTACCGCCGAGCGGATTCCCCGTCAACCTCCGAATCGCCCGGGGGAACCGACCAGAAGGCGGGCGCGTCCGGAGGCTCGCCCGCGCGCAGCCGCGCCATCTGCTCCCGCCGGTGGCGGCGTCTGACGAAGAACATCGCGGCCAGGGCTCCCGCGAGCAGCAGCCAGAACACGACCGAATGGGAGAGCAGCATCAGCCATCCGTAGCGCCGTTTCACCCATTTGCGCCAGGCGACCTCCAACTGCTCCGGCGCGCCCCCGTAAACGTCGCGCATCCCGTCAGCGAACGAACCGCTCTCCTTCCATGCGGCGAGGAATGCCTCGAGGCCGTCCGTGCCGCTCGATTCCACGAGGTAGTGGATGACCGAGGCGGAGAGAAGGTAGGCCACCTCGGCGGGCACCCGCTCACGGGGCCAGCCGATGGTGATCGAATCCAGCGGCGGCGCCCCACCGAAGGCCAGTGCCAGGCTCAGGTTCAGTCCTCCCCCGTCGAGCCAGCCACCGGCGGCCCACTCCGCGTACCCCTCGTTGAACCACCGCGGGATCCGCAGCCTGCCCATCTCGTGGGCCAGCGCCAGATGGGCCCATTCGTGGCGGAGCAATCGAACCTCCTCGGCGCGTGAGCCGGGCCAGAAGCGGCCGCTCGGGACGATCATCTCCATTCGCGCGGGGATCGCCACCGCTCCGGCCCACTCCGGCACCAGCCCGCCGACCAGCGAATCCATGACCTCTCGGGTGGGCGCGACGGTGAGCATGGCGCGGGCGTCCGTCCGGCTCAGTCCGGGAAGGTGTCGCACGGCCTCCAGCGTCTCCAGCGCGCGAAGGGCCCGCAGCGAGTCACCACCCTGATAACGCGCGACAAACCCGGGCGACTCGAGTTGGCGCCACTCGGAGGTGCTGTCGCCGGGCACCTGGGTAGCGAGCACGGGATACGGCGCTGCCAACACGCAGACCACAGCCACCCGAATGAGCCAACCCCCCACTGTGGAGAACCACCGGCCCGGCCCCAGCCAAAACGGCCCGCACTCCTGCGACCTGTGCTGCCGGCCGCTTGCCGCCCACCCCCTCATCCTCCCCCCCACCTCACCCGTCCCCCCCCACCGCCCACACCCGCACCGCCTCGAGCGCGGGCGGGAGCGGCGCCCGGAACACCATCGACTCGTGAGTGGCGGGGTGCGCGAACTCGAGCCGGTGGGCATGCAGGAACTGGCGCGGCACGCGCCGGACCAACTCCGCCGCCCAGCGCCGCTGCTCCCCCGCAAAGCCGCGCTCGCGCCCGGCCCCGTACAGGTTGTCGCCCACCACCGGGTGGCCGATCGCCGCCGCATGCACGCGGATCTGGTGGGTGCGCCCGGTATCGAGTTCGACCTCGCACAGGCAGGCGGCGGGCCAGCTTTCGAGGTGGCGGAAACGGGTCCGCGAAGGCCGCCCGCCGGGCACCACCGCCATCCGGGTACGGTCGCGGCGATGCCGCCCGATCGGCCGGTCCACGGTGACGCGCGGCTCTCCCAGCTTCCCCCACAGCGCGGCCAGGTAGGTGCGCTTCACACTGCGCGCCTTCAGCGCCGCCGAGAGCGCCTGGTGGGCCCGGTCGGTCTTCGCCACCACCATCAGTCCGGAGGTGTCCCGGTCCAGCCGGTGCACGATCCCCGGCCGTAGCGTACCGCCGATCCCCGCGAGGTCGCCGATGTGGTGCAGCAGCGCGTTGACGAGCGTCCCGTCCGGATGGCCCGGCGCCGGGTGCACCACCAGGCCGGCCTGCTTGTTGACCACGGCCAACTCCCCGTCCTGGTAGACGATGTCGAGGGGGATGTCCTGCGGCCGGGCCGTCGCCGGGGCGGGCGCGGGAACGCTCGCGTCCATCTCCTGGCCGGGGTTCACCGGGTCGGACTTCTTCCCCGGGCGGCCATCCACCAGGATGCGCTCCTCCGCCAGCAGCGCCGCGGCCCGGCTGCGCGAAAGACCCAGCCGGGCGGCCAGGTAGACATCGAGGCGCCCGCCCACCCCCTCCTCCGCGGTCCAGCGATGCCGCGTCACCGGGGAACCGACGTGGAGAGCCCCAGGACCGCGGGCTCCCCGTCCAGCGCAGCCTCCCTGCGAAAGTCGAAGTCCCCGCCGAGCTGCCCGCCGATCTCGACCGCAACGGCCAGCGTCTCCCGCGCGATCACCCGCTCGTGCTCCGCCGCGGCCGCCCGCACCGCGTCGCCCCCGGCGATCCCCAGCCGGATCCGGTCGCTCACCGCGAGCCCCGAGTCCCGCCGCAGCCGCTGAATGCGGTTGACCAACTCGCGCGCCAGCCCCTCGAGACGAAGCGCATCCGTGATGGCGGGATCCAGGCCGACGGTGCAGCGCACTTCCGAGCGGACCACCCAATCCCCCTTCGCCTCCTCCACCACCCCCACCTCGTCGCCCCCGACAGCGTGCCACGCGCCCCCCACCCCGATCCGCACGGCACCGCCCCCCCCCACCACCCGCAGCCC
>JAPOOQ010000617.1 GCA_026713345.1 Gemmatimonadota bacterium
CCCAAGGAGCAGAAGATGATCGTTGTCAACACCGAGACCGTCCCGGGTCACCGCGTCGTGGAAGCGCTCGGCGTCGTTCGCGGTAGCACCATCCGTGCCAAGCACATCGGTACGGACATCATGGCCAGCCTGCGCAACATCGTCGGTGGAGAGGTGAAGGAGTACACCGGGATGCTGATCGAGACGCGGAACGAGAGTGTCCACCGGATGAAGCAGGAGGCGGAAGCGCTCGGGGCCGATGCGGTCGTGAATCTGCGTTTCTCCACGGCCCAGGTGATGGCCGGAGCCGCCGAACTGCTGGCGTACGGGACCGCGGTAAGGCTCGGGTAGCCAAGGCAGCGATGCCCGGATTCCATCAGCACATCCAGGACGCCATTCGCATCAACAGACAGCGCCGGCCGACATACGATGAGATGGCTGGCAGGCCGGCCAGGAGAGCATCGGGCCTGCTCATCCGCACGGAGTACCTCTGTCTGCCCTTGGCGCTGGTCTTCGACCGCCGCGCCAGGAGATTCAACGAGGCCGGCATCCCGATAATCCAGGATGATTTCGTATCCATGGAAGGGATCCGGGACCCTCAGGATCCGCCCACCTGGACAAACCGTGCGGGGCCAGGCGAATTCGAGGCGTTGAGTGCGGAGCTGCGGGAGTACAAGCGATGCCTGAGGGACAGCGCCAGGACCTTCGATTTCGCTCAGGCTGTCCGCGAGACTGCTCAGATGTTGACGGGCGTAGCGGAACGGGAAGCCCGATGCGAATCACACTTTGCGATGGTGCGGCACATGTTGGAGTCCATCGGCCTTGCCGCCGTGAATGCGATCCGCTTCGCGGAGCTGAGTGCGGGCGAGACACGGCTGCTGTCCCGCAGTCTGCTGTTGTTCGAGGCCAGGGGAATGCGGACCGCGGCGACCCTGGACCGGCGGGCGCAGGAGGTACACGCCCTGGGCGTTGGCATCATCGTCAACGATCTGCCACCGATCCCGTTTCTTGCGGCTTAGGCCGATAGGCCGGAGCCCCCGCTCGCGCCTTCAGTTCAACCTGCCTCGCGAACGCCGTCTTTCCAGCCGGCCCGCCGCGATCTCCACCAGGCGACGCAACTCCGAGATCGGCTCCTCGTGGTCGTCGACCTGGAGGCGCAACACGACATCGTTGTTGAGCCAGACACCGCCGTCCTCCCGGACGATGAGCATCGCCGCCGATTGCATGCCCCGTCTGTCGCCGCCCGCCGCCTGGCCCGCTTCGAGCGCAGCCTGCAAACGCAGCGAGAGGTGCCCCTCGGTCGCCTCGAATGCCTCGACCATGTCGTCGACCACCGCGGGGCCGGCCAGGATGTTGCCCTGTGCCGAGCAGTACTCACCGATTCGGTGGCCCGCCCACTCGCTGGCGCGGGCGCCGGTGTGGGTCGCCACTTCGCCCCGGGCGTTCATTATCGAGAACTGGCGGCCTTCCTTGCTCCAGCGCTCCGGATCCGGATCGGGGTCGCGGGCGAGGATCTCCCGCACGGCGTCGGCGGGGGAGTAGCCCTCGCGCAGCAGGGCCAGCGCCTGGGGGCCGTAGCTGACATCCACGATGGCCTGCGTGGCCACCACGCCGACACCGGCCTCGCCCCAGATGACACCGTTCCCCACGGAGAAGACGCGAGACTGCACCGCGACCCCCGCTTCACCCGTCTCGGGGTCGTAGCCCACGATCGAGAATGTCGCCACCGGTGGCCATTGAGGCGTTTCTGCGTCCACCGGCTCCACCTCCGCAGTCTCCCCGAGGTTCACCTGACTTCGAATGATGGCCCTGTCCGACAGGGTGCGGATGTTGGGCGCGAGTTCGGGGGGGCGGGTGAAGTAGTGGGGGCCGACGAGTTCGCCGGGCCGCAGGTGGTGCTCGACGACGGTCAGGCTCAGGCGCGGGTCGCCGGGAGGTCGGATGAAGTCGAGGATGAGGCCGCCCTCGGGGGGTGCGCCCCAGTGCATCAACCGCGCAGGCGACTCGCTGCCCGCCGGGAGCAGCAGTCCGTTCACCGCGGCGAGGCGAGGCCCGTCTTCGGGGATTGTGAAGGACATCCGCTCGGCGCCGATCGCCGATGTGACCGAAACGCGCAGCACGTCACCGGGCAGGTTTTCGTCCTCGACGACCGTGACGTTGGGGGGCGGGATATCGGCCGGGTCGGCAGACGAGAAGGTGTACCGCAAGCCCTCCTGGGCGAAGGGGGCCGGGGGATCGGTGTCGGGGGCCGCGAAGGGGCCGGCGGCCGCGGCGGCCCACGCGACGCCCGGGTCGGAAGCGTCCCGGTTGCGGTCGGTGCCCCACCAGGCGGTGTTGGTCTCGTGGTCCAGCATGTAGACCAGGGTTGAGGGCGCGGGCCGCTCGGGAGACGGGGTGGCGGTGGACATCCCGACCGCGAGGAAGGCGCCGGCCGCGAGCAGGCCCGCGACGGGGGCCCACCATCCGGTCGGCTCGCGCACCGCATCGAGGGCGGGCAGCAGCATCAGGAAGCCGAGCCCCAGCAGCAGCGCCAGTGCCTCGGTCGAGGCGAGTCCCATTGCCAGCCACAACGCTTCGGTCAGCGGCGTGAGCACGACCATCACGGGCACGGCCGCCACCGCCACCACGATCCATCGCACGAGCCCCATGCGCTGCCCGCGCGCCAACCCGCACACCGCCAGGCCCCCCACACCCCCCGCCACCGCCGGCCACTGGAAGTTCATCGCGGCAAACGGGAACATGACCGTCGCTGCCGCGGCCAGCCCGACCGGCACAAGCAGCGCGCCCACGGCCAGCTCCGCCACCGAAAACCACCGCCTCAGCACGCCCGCGATCACCGCCGCGGCCGCAAACGCCACGCACAGAATCGCGAGCAGATACCACCCCTCCGAGTGGAAGCTGCCCGCGTGCAGCGCTCCGAGCTCGGGGTGGGCGCCCTCTCGCCAGTTGTACAGCGCGTTGGCAAGGAGGACGACCAGGCCCAGGTAGACGGCCGACGCCCCCACCCCGACGAGCACGCCGACGAACCGCGCGCCGCCTTTTCGCCCAACGAAGAACGCGAGCAGCCACGCCGCCACC
>JAPOOQ010000618.1 GCA_026713345.1 Gemmatimonadota bacterium
CCGCGTCCCCCGCCAGCCCCCCGCGCGGCTCCGGCTCCGGCGCTCCCACCTCGGCCTCACGCGGCGCCCCCACCGGCGGATCCGGCACCCGGCACGTCAGGATCCCGTTCAGCATCCGGGCCGGCGCGCGGCCGTACACCCTGAGCAGCCGCCGGTCCCCCCGCCACACCACCCCGCACCCCTGCGCGGCGGCCCGGTATTCCCCTGCGGGATCCCCGTAATGGCGCCGGCCACCCGGCGATGTCACGGCGAGCCGCTGGGCCGCCCGTTCGCCTTCAGGTCGCGTACCAGCGCCTCGACGCGGCCCACGTCCCGCGCGGCCGGCGCGAAGGTCAGGTACGTCTCCAGCTCCGTGACCGCCTCGTCGGGACGGCCGAGCCTGGCGAGCAGGTAGCCGCGGTCGCGGATCTGCGACGGCGCGGTCGGCCGCACGATCAGGATGCGCTCCACCACGGTAAGGGCGCGCGCGTTGTCGTCAGCGCGGTGGTAGATCCCCTTCAGGTTGAGTAGCAGCCGCACGATCATGTCGCGCTTCGTGGCCGTCTTGAGGTGCCGCTCCTCGAGCCGGACGATCCCCCCATGCTGCCGGTCCAGGATCTTCTGCGCCTCCTCGCGGAAGCGGATCCGGCCGCCGTGGAACGGGTCGATCAGGAACTCCACCGCCTCGCCCGGATAGCGCACCAGGAAGTGGCCCGGGAAGTTGACCCCCTCCATCGGCAGCTCCAGCCGCCATCCCACCTCCAGCAGCACCACCGCCAGGGTGAGGGGAATGCCCAGCCCACGGTCCAGCACGTCGTTCAGAAACGAGTTGCGCGGATCGTGATAGTGGTCGCGGTTGCCGCGCAGCTTCCTGACCACGAAGAGGTGCCGGATCACCTCGGCGAGCACCACGGGCGGCGCGCTCTCCGAGCCGAGCCGGTCCCGCGTCTCCTCGGCGAGCACGTCGAGGCGCATCAGGTAGCGGTCGATCGGGAGCTGGGGGTACTCCTCCGTGGCAACGAGAAGCGCGGCCCGCGCGAGGTTGAGCTCCTCCTCGGGACGCTCCACCTCACGGGCGAATTCGCGGCGCGACGACGAGGCGGGCGCGCTCACGGCAAGATTCCGACCCTCAATTGCGTTGTCTCCATAGGTACGATCCTGTGTCCGGTCCTCCGGAATGTAAACCCCGGGGCGCCGCTGGCGCTCATCACCGGGTCGGCGCGAGGGGTCACACCCGCCCCGTGCGGCAGCGATCCCCGCACTCGGTTAACTTTCTCCCATGACCAACGACCCCCAGGACCAGCGACCGAGGATCCGGCTGACGCAGCTCTCCCACGGCGCCGGGTGAGCTTGCAAGCTCGGCCGGGCCGAGCTGGCGCAGGTGCTGCGTCACCTCCTTCCCTCGGACGATCCCCGCGTGCTCGTCGACGCCGGGGACGACGCCGCCGTGTACCGTCTCGACGAGGGGCGGGCGCTGGTCGTCACCCTGGACTTTTTCACGCCGATCGTCGACGACCCCTGCGACTTCGGGCAGATCGCCGCCGCGAACGCGCTCTCGGACGTGTATGCCATGGGCGGACGGCCTCTGTTCGCGCTGAACCTCCTCTCGTTTCCGCGGAAGCTGCTCCCCGAGGGGATTGCCGAGGAGATCATCCGGGGCGGTGCGGAAAAGGCGCGCGAGGCCGGCATCCCCGTGGTCGGGGGGCACTCGATCGACGACGCCGAACCCAAGTACGGGATGGTCGCGGTCGGTGAGGTCGATCCCGGGCGGATGCTCTCCATCGACCGCGCGCGTCCGGGCGACGATCTCGTGCTGACCAAGCCGCTCGGCAGCGGGATCGTGGCCACCGCGGTCAGGGCGGGCGCCTGCCCCGAGGAGGTGCTCGACGAAGCGGTGCGCACCATGGCCCGCCTCAACCGCGCCGCCGCGGAAGCGGCCCTCGCCGCGGGCGCCCGCGCGGCCACCGACATCACCGGCTACGGCCTCACCGGCCACCTCGGCAACATGGTCCGGGCGTCCGGCGTGTCGGCGCGCATCGATGCCGCCGGTGTGCCGCTGCTCCCCGGCGTCCGTGCGCTGGCCGAAGCCGGCCACATCCCGGGAGGCACCCGGCGCAATCAGGAGGACTCCGACGACAGCGTCGGCTACGAAGGCGACATCGACGAAATCACAAGGATCCTGCTGGCCGACGCACAGACCTCGGGCGGCCTGCTTGTCGCGTGCCCGCGGGACCGGACGACAACGCTGTTGAGCGCACTGGAGGCCAGGGGAGAGTCCGGCCACGTTGTGGGCGATGTAATTGACGGGCCTGACGGGCGTATCATAATTGGTAGCCTTTCGATGAGCCCGCGCGGGCAGTGAGAGCGGCTATCGCTCCAAGCGAAGGTTGAGCAAGCGAAGGTTGAGGTGCCCAATGCGGTCAGGACCATGTCTCCGTCTCCGCGGCGCAATTCTCCCCCGGCTTCTTCCGTGCGTCCTCGCCCTGGCGGCATGCGACAGCGCGGAACCCCCCGACCCCTGCGGTTCCATCCCCCAGGTCACACTCCACGCCGGCGAGTCCTCCACCGTGATGGCCTGTTTCAACGACCCCAACGGCGACAGGCTGACCTACAGCGCAATCTCCTCGAACCACGGCGTGGCAACGGCCACCGCATCGGGGAACACCATCACGGTCACGGCGTTGGCTCCCGGCAGCGTCACCATTGTCGTGACGGCCAGCGATCCGGGGGGACTGGAAGGCAGGTTGAGCTTCCGGGTGATGGTGCCCAACCGCCCGCCGGTAGCGCGGGGCGGGATTCCGCCCTTCAATACCACAGTCGGCGAGTCCGGATCGCTGGATGTGTCGCCGTACTTCCACGAGCCGGATGGACAGCCGCTGACCTATGAGACCTTCTCCTCCGACACCGTGGTGGTCACCGCGTCGCTGGACGGGAGCGTGGTCACCCTTCGGGCAACCGGAGTCGGCACGGCCGTCGTCGTGATCACCGCCAGGGACCCCGAAGATCTCTCGGGCGTGCAGTCCGTCATGGTCACGGTGCGGCCGGCCGAAGAGCGTTTTCGCGACGACTTCGACACGCCGGCGAGTCTGGACAACTGGCTGTTGAGCAACGCCACGGCGGCGGTGCGCCAGGGGCGACTGGAACTCACCAGCACCGACGATGTGGGCATCGCGGAACGTTCCCTCGCCGCTCCGCTTTCTTCCTGGAAGATCGAAGTGAGCATGGGGCGACAGACGACCACGAATTCACTCGTTGGCGTGTGGTGGCGGACAGGACACCCGCGTTACACCATCCTTTTTGAAATCGGTGGGGCTCTCTCCAACAACTACAACTTCTTCGTCTTTGACTCGATCATTGGAACCGCATTTCGGATAAGCGATTTCTCGGGTGCATCCGATGCCGTCAATGAGAGCGCGGGCGAACTGACCGAGATCGAACTGAGCTTCAGCGGAGGCCGGTTCAGGGGCGTCGCAGGAACCACGGAACTCTTCAACGGCAGACATTTCCTGATTCCCCAGGTGGCGGAGCAACTGACAGCGGTTGCGCTC
>JAPOOQ010000619.1 GCA_026713345.1 Gemmatimonadota bacterium
CAGCACCAGAAAGTTGGAAAGGCCGCTCACCAGCGAGATGGGGTTGCCCGCCGTCACCAGGAGCGATCCGAAAAAGGCCTGCCATCCCCAGAGGGGTCTCAGCCCGGGCATCCCCGATTCCGGCGTCCAGTAGACCTCGGAAACCGGCAGGAAGAACGAAACCGCGTACATCGCCCAACCCACCAGCAACAGCTTTTTCCACCGGGGCTTCCCCGATTTGGCGAACTCATCCGCCAGCGTTGCCGACTTGCCGAGCTCCTTTTGCGCGATCTCGAAGGCTTGCTTCGGGGCGGGCGCCGCGTTGGTCTCCAGCAGCAGGTCCACCCGTGCGCGCAGGTGATCCTCCAGCTCGTCCAGCTCGCGCGGCGACAGCGAGGATGTGCGTTCCTGCCGCCTGCGCCAGCGACGGAGTTCGACATCAAGATCAAACACGGTTGCTCTCCAGGGCGTCCGTTCGAGCCGGCGCCATCAGTTTCGCGGAAGCCCATCCGCGGGCGCGGAGGTGAAGCGCCGCGGCCACCCAGATGAACGAGGCGGCCCACGTCCAGTAGCCGACACCGAGAAGTGCGCGGACGGAGGAGGAGACGCCGTAGCTTGTCATCAGCGTGAAATGATGAACGCCGAGGACGATCCCGATGCCGAGGGCGCCAACTCCCGCGAATCCAAGGAATCGTCGCAGCCAGCGCCCCCCCGCGAGCCTTCGACCCCTGAACGCGGGGATCGTGAACAGCATCGCGAAGTTCGGCAGGGCAAGGAGGAAGAATGGGGAAGGTGTGAGACATCGGAGGAACACCTCGAATCCGCCGGCCCGTCCATAGTACGGGTACCCGGAGAGCAACTCGAACCCGGTCACGGGAAGAAGGAACGACGCCGCGAACATCGCCCAGCCAGCCGCGAAAAGCCCCCGCCACCGCGGCTCGCCGACTTTGGCGAACTCCTTCGACAGCGCGGAGCCCGTCCCCATATCACGGCTCGCGATGCGGAACGCTCGTGCGGGTGCAAGCGCGGCATTCAACTCCAGCTCGAGATCGACCCGCGCCCGCAGGTGATCTTCCAGCTCGTCCAGCTCGCGGGGCGACAGCGAAGATGTGCGTTCCTGCCGCCTGCGCCACCGCCCGACCCGGGCTTCGAGATCACGGTCCCTGCGCTTTGCGTCCTCCATGACGGGCCTCCTTTACCATGGCCTGCAATGTACCTTGCACCACAAGGTATATGATACGGAGGAAGGGCGCAACGGGTTTCAGCGGGGGACCGAACGCGGGGGACGGCCGCGGGGGGGTGGTCCGGTGGGTGGGAATTGTGGCCGGGTTCGGGGCGGTCGCCTTGGCCCTACAGCACCACATCTCCCCCCGGATCGCGCCGCCGCAGCCGCTTGAGAATCCTCTCCGCCTCATCAAGCCGGGCGAGCCGCAACTCCTCGTCCAGTACGGCCGCTGCCCAGTCCGGCCGGCCTTCGGTGTCCGGCACCCGCAGCACCGAGCCCTCGCGGGCGCCCGCAGGAAGGGCGGACAGGGGTACCTCCGCCACCTCCTCGCCAACGTCTCGTACGAGCACGGCCACGCCCGATTCCACCCGGTCAACGGTCCAGCTCTCCGGGCCGATCAATAGCGGACCACCACCGCCGCCGCCCCCGTCTGGTCGTACAGCGTCGCCGTGTCCCCGGTGTTGTTCCATACAGCCCTTCGATAACCCATGTAGTAGCGTTCCCCGTCCGCCTGCCCGGGGCCGGTGTAGACGACGATCCGCCCGCCTGCCGCCAGCACGGTGCCCGGCGGAAACCGGAAACAGTGGTTGGCCGCGTCGCAGAGCCGCCACCCGTCCAGCGCACGGTCGGCTTCCTCGCCGCTCTCCAGCACCGCGTACTCTCCGTTGAGGTTCTCGTGGTCGTCTCCCGGAGCGTCCGCATGCACCCACAAGCGCAACTGCACCGCCGGCCGCACCTCGTCGGCTGCCAGCGTTTCACCGGTGGGCATCGTCTCGACCTGTTGTGCCGGCACGACATCGTAGCGCCCGTCGCCGTATCCGAGCACCTCGACCTGACCGTGCATGTCGGTCCGCATGACTGCCGCTCCCGTGGAGGTGTAAGCCGCCAGCGCCTCCGGCCGCGGATGCCCGTAGCCGTTGCGGCCCACGGAAATCACGACCACCTCGGGCGCGGCAGCGCGTAGAAACTCCCACGTGAATCCGTTGTCGCTACCGTGGTGCGCCGCCTTCAGGAGCGCCACATCAGGGACGGCCCGTTGCCCCACAAGATGCGACAGCTGACGCACTTCCGAGTCCCCGCTGAGAAACGCCTTGAAGTCTCCGAAGCTGACCACCAGCGCCACCGAGCGGTCGTTGAGGCCCGCCGTTCCACGCGGCAGCAGCGGCAGCACCTCGATCGACGCGCTGCCCAGCGAGATCGTCCGTGGCACCGCCTCCAGGTATGTGATGTCGGGGCGGGAGTCGAGCGCTGCGAGCAGGCGGCGGTAGGTCTGCGTCGTGTGCGGGTCGCCGTTGTCCATGTAGAAGCGTACCGGCAGCGATTCGACCACCTGCGCCATCCCGCCGATATGATCCGCGTGCGGGTGCGTGGCGACCAGCAGGTCGATGCGCTCCACCCCCAACTGCCGCAGCAGCGGTACCACGTCCGAGGGCCCGGCATCGACCAGGGCCGTCTGCCCTTCGGGTGCCTGGATGAGCACTGCGTCGCCCTGGCCCACATCCAGGAAGACGATGCGGAGGGCCGAGTCGGAGGGAGGGCCGAACTCGGCGGTGGCGAGTTCGGCTGTGGTAGTGGCGTGCCACGGTGCGCCGCCCGCGCCGTCCGTCTGCAGATGTGGGAGGAGCGGGATCGCGGCAAGACCGAGCAATGCGAAGCCCGCCCGTGCGAAGGCTGGGCGCCCCAGTCGACCGTGGCGGCGGGGATGTCGGCGGCCCCGCGAACCCGCGGGCGTTTGCATGCTCGATTGGGACATGCGGAAAGGGTAGACGGGTGTTGGGGGCGCGACAAGGTCCGGATTGCCGGTAGCGGGTCCAGGTTGAATCCCGGCCATCGTCCGGCGCGTAGGGTCGGTTTTCACGATTGACACCACCCGCTGTGCGGGCGAACTTCCGATGCTGCCGGGGGTGCGACCGGCAACAAACCGGGATGGGAATCAGAGCAAGGGAGTTCGATGCTGAAGTCATTTCGAGTCAGGGTGATCGTCATTCTGGCCGCGCTCACG
>JAPOOQ010000620.1 GCA_026713345.1 Gemmatimonadota bacterium
CGCCGGCCTCGAGATGGCAACGAACCGGGACCTGGACTGGAACCGCGAGTTGAGCGCGACAGGCATCGCGAGCGTGGTGGCGGGCCTCGGCGGCGGCACGACGGCGAGCATGATCGTGCCCGCGTCGCTGCGCAGCAAGCTGTTCGGGGCAGCCACCCGCCTCACCGGAATCGTCGCGGCCCTCGTCATCGCGGCCGCCCTTTTCCTGGGCGATGGGATGCTGGAGCTGGTCCCCATACCGCTCGTCGGAGGCATTCTGGTCTTCGCCGGCCTCGGCATGCTGGATGAGGGGCTCCTGCGAAGCCGAAAGCGTCTTCCCTGGACGGAGTACGGCGTCATCGTGCTGATCGCGGGCGTTACCGTGGTGTTCGGGCTTTTTGAGGGTGTGGGCGCCGGAATGGTAGCCACCCTCGTGTTCTTCGCCGTGCGCCTGAGCCGCGTGGACCCGGTCGGATCGTGCTTCACGGTGCGTGAGCACCGGAGCACCAAGGCGCGGTCGGTCCCGGATCGCGTCATCCTTCAACAGGAGGGCGACCGCGCGCTGGCGTGGCGGCTGCGCGGCTACATCTTCTTCGGAAGCGTCTACCCTCTTGCCGATCACCTCAAGGAATCGCTGAGTGGCGACCCGCGTCCCGCCTGCGTGATGCTGGATTTCACCGATGTCTCCGGCTTCGACTTCTCCGCGGTCAACGTCCTCGCGAGGTTCCTGCAATCGGCGAACGACGCCGGTGTGAAGGTGATCCTGAGCGCGCCGTCGGAGCAGGTGAGAACCGGGCTGGAGCGCAACCTTCCCCCCTCGGAGTTTGCCGTCTTGCGGATTGAGCCGAGTGTGGACCGCGCGCTTGAGCAGTGCGAGGAAATCGTCATCGAAGGCTGGAAGGCGAACGCAAGCAGGGTTGCCGAGAAGCGCACTTCGATTCTGGAGCGCGCCGCCGCCGATCTGGACAGCCAGCTTGAGCGACGAATGCGCTTCGAGGACCTGATCGACGAGCTTCGCATCTGGTTGAGCCCGCGCGGGTACGCGTCCGGGGAAGCTCTCGCGGGGCCGGGCGTGCCGAGCGAGGGCCTGCAGCTGCTGACGGCCGGCCGGGCGTCGGCCCACGACGGTGCGGGCACGCGCGTCCGTCAGTACGGCCCGGGCGATGCGATCTGGCCGATCGATCCCTCGGACGAGGAGGCGCCAACGGTGAGCGCGGACCGGTCCTCGGAGACCATGGTGCTGACTCCGTCCGCCCGGCACCGGCTGGAGGAACAGGAGGACCGGCTGGCACTGAAGCTGTACCGATTCCTGCTGGAGGGACGCTTCGAAGGCGAGCCGACCGACCTCCCTGCGGGCTGAACCGCTGCCCGGACTGGCCGGATTCCCACCGCGCCCACACCTTGAAGGCAGGCACTGTGACGAGACACGGACCCGCCCTACGCTGCCGGAGGCCCCACATGTCCATTCTCTCCGCCCTTCCGCTCCGCCGGCCACGCCCGGCCCGCGCCGCCCGCCCGGCCGACCACGCCCGCCTCGCACTCCTCCTGCCCGCCGCGCTCCTCCTCTGGCTGGCGCCCGCCCGCGAGGCCGCCGCCCAGCGCCCGATGGTATACGCCACCGTCGACTCGCTGCGCCACATCCAGTCGGTCGAGCCGCGCCTGGGCCCGCCCGGCACCACCGTCGAGATCTACACCGAGAACCTGCCCCCGCAGGCGAAGATCCACGTCGGCATCGGCGCCATGCGCGCCGGCTTCGAGGCGCTCGGCGAGGGCGAGCAGCAGATGTGGGGCGAAGTCTCCGCGACCGTGCGCGTCCCCCGCTACGCCAACTGGGAGCGGCCGCTCGTCTTCATCATCTTCAACGGGATCTTCAGTCCCATCGGGATCTCGGACCCCTTCCACGTGACCAATGAAGAAGGGCTGGTTCAGCGCACCGGACGGATCACCGACGAAGGCCTGGGATGCGTCACGTTGCGGGACCAGGACGAATACATGTACGCGCTCAGCGGGGACCTGGAGGGGCTGAAGCCCGGCGACGAGGTGGTGGTAGAGGGAGCGGTCAGCCTCGAGGGCACGTGCGACGGAGCCGACTCGATCGCGGTGGTGCGCTGGCGCAAGGCGGACTAGGGAGGGTTGCTCCTCGGGCGAATAGTCGTCATCGCAGCAATTCGACACCCTCCAGTCGCGCTGCCTTCCGATCGAAGGTGTAAAGCGGCCGCGCTTCCGCCCTGTCCGCCGCGGCAAGGACCATCAGATCCGAAAACCCC
>JAPOOQ010000621.1 GCA_026713345.1 Gemmatimonadota bacterium
CACCCCTACCAGCTCGCCGGTGGCGCCGTCCACGAAGATGCAGTGCGCGATTCCCTGGCCGCCGGCCCACCCCACCTCGTGCCCCATCGCCGTTAACAGGGCCGCGGCTTCCTCGGTCATGTACCCGTTCTCGAGCCGTGCCCGGTCGGGCAGCCACTGGTGGTGCAGCCGCCTGGCCGCCACCGCATCGGCGGGCGCCATGTTGAAGTCCACCGTGTTCACGACCAGCTGGAGCACGGTGTTGATGATCGTGCGTCCCCCCGGGCTGCCGATCACCCCCACCAGCTCGCCGTCGCGTGCGAGGATCGTGGGGGTCATCGAGGAGAGCATCCGCTGCTCGGGCCGCGCGAGGTTGGCCTCGGTGCCGATCAGCCCGCTCTCGTTCGTGAGCCCGGGCCGTCCGTTGAAGTCGCCCATCTCGTTGTTGAGGAGGAATCCCGCCCCCGGGACGGTGATGTACGAGCCGTACCCGCCTTCGAGGGTGTAGGTGACCGACACGGCCATCCCGTCCGCGTCGACCACCGAATAGTGCGTGGTCTCCGAACTCTCCCAGTCCGCGGCAACGTCAACGTCGGCCGGTGCCGAAACGCTCGCCGCCGCCGCCCGGATCGTCGGCCGGATCTCGTCCGCGTACGCCTTGCTGGTCAGACGCTCGACGGGGACGTCCGCAAAGTCGGCGTCCGCCAGGAACATCGCGCGGTCCCGGAAGGCACGCCGCATCGCCTCGATCAGGTGGTGGGCCACCTCGGGGCTGCCCGCGCCCATCCCGGCCACGTCGAAGCCCTCCAGCAAGTTCAGCATCTGGACCAGCGCGGTGCCCCCCGATGAGGGCGGCGGCATGCTGATGACCTCATAGCCGCGGTAGGTGCCGCGCACCGGTTCGCGCTCCTTCGCCTCGTAGCGGGCAAGGTCTTCCTCCGTGATCCAGCCGCCGCCGCGCTCCATCTCCTCCGCGAGGAGGCGGGCGGTCGTGCCACGGTAGAAGCCGTCCCTGCCCTCGTCGCGGATGCGCTCCAGGGTGGCCGCCAGGTCAGCTTGCGCAAGGGTCTCCCCCACCTCGTACGGTTCGCCGTCCTTCGAGAACTGCGCGTAGCTCGCCGGATAGTCGCGGAACCGTTCCACCATCCGCCCCAGCGACCCCGCCAGTCGCTCGCTCACGACGAACCCGTCGCGGGCCAGCGCCACCGAGGGCTCCACCAGCCCGGCCCACTCCGCGTCCCCGTACTTCTCGTGGGCCAGCGCAAAGCCGGCCACCGTCCCGGGCACGCCGACCGCCAGGTGGCTGCGGTGATGGATCTGGTAGGAATACTCGCCATCCTCCCCGACGAACATCTCGGGGTGCGCCTTCAGCGGCGCCTTCTCGCGGAAGTCGATCGCGGTGGAGCTCCCGTCCGGGAAGCGGATCACCATGAACCCGCCCCCGCCGATGTTGCCCGCCGCTGGATGGGTTACCGCCAGCGCGAGGCCGGTGGCGATCGCCGCGTCCACCGCGTTGCCGCCCGCCGCCAGCACTTCGGCCCCGGCCGCGCTCGCCTCCGGGTAGGCCGAGACCACCATCCCCGAGCCTGAAGTCAGGACATCGCGAACGACCGAAACCTCCGGCGCGGGGACATCGGAATCGGGCTGGCTGCAGGCGCCCAGCCCCAGTGCCGCAAGGGCCGTGACGTGCAGGAAGAACTGGCGGCGGATCATCGGCGATAACCTCCGGCTTTCAGCGAGAGACGATTGCAGCCACTTCCGGCTCGGCTTCGGGGCTTGCGGGAAGCGGCGACACAACAATGGAGAACCCGGGGTCCTCGCGCGAGTCCTGGTCCTCCTCGCCGGGCCGGGCGCGTCTGAAGAGGCCGACGAGATCGTCCACCAGGCTGTACATGACCGGAACCAGAACGAGGGTCAGGAAGGTGGCGAAGAGAATCCCGACGATCACCGCCACCGCCATCGGTCCCCACCAGGCGGCCTGCTCGCCTCCCCAGAAGAACTCGGGCGAGAGGCTGGAGAAGAGGCCGAAGAAGTCGAAGTTGAGCCCGATCGCCAGCGGCACCAGACCGAGTGCCGTGGTGATCGCGGTCAGCAGAACGGGCCGCAGCCTCGTCTTGCCCCCCTGCACCAGCGCCTCGTAGGTGCTCAGCCCGTCGCGCTTCCGCAGCACGTCGATGTAGTCGATGAGCACGATGGCGTTGTTCACCACGATCCCCGCCAGCGAGATCACACCGACCCCCGTCATGATGATTACGAACGGCATCTGGAAGACCATCAATCCGATCAGCACGCCGATCGTGGACATGATCACGGACGACAGGATGATCACCGGCTTGATGACCGAGTTGAACTGCGTCACCAGGATCAGGGCGATCAGCATCAGCGCGGCGAGGAAGGCGCCGGCCAGGAAGGCGGACGCCTCCTGCTGCTCCTCCTGCTCGCCGGTGAACACGAGCGAATAGCCGGGCGGGAGCGCCGCGGTGAAGTCCACGAGCACCGCCTCGACCTCGGCGCGCACGGAGTTGCTGTTGTAACCGGCCGCCACTTCGGCGCTCACGGTGGCCATCCGGTCCATGTCCTTGCGGCGGATCGAACTGTACCCCTCCTCAACGGTCCATCCGGCAACCGACAGCAGCGGGATCTGCCGCCCCTCCGTGAACACCGTGAGGTCGGCGAGCTGGGTGAGCTCCTCCCGGTCCTCCTCGCGCAGCCGCACGACAATGTCGTACTCCTCGTTGCCGGTCCGGTACTTCGCCGCCTCGAGACCGTTGATCGCGCTCCGGACCAGGAAGCCCACCTCGTTGGTGGAGAGCCCGTAGAGACTCGCCTTTTCCCGGTCCACCTCGACGCGCAGCTCGGGGCGTGCGTCGTCCATGTCGCTCTTCAGCCCCACCAGACGCGGGTACACCGGAGCGGCCTCGATCAGATCGATCGCCTCGCCGGCGAGCTCCTGCAGGAGGATGGGATCTTCGCCCGCGATCTCGATGTTGACCGGCGGCCCCGTGGGCATCCCTTCGTTGACCTGGTCCACCCGCACTTCCGCGCCTGCAACACCGGTGCCGACCCGCTCCTGCATCGTGGCGAGCGTCTCGAAGACATCGAACTGCCGTTCCTGGTAGTCGACCAGGCTCATCGTGATGCGGGCCGCCTCGGGACCGGACGGGCCCGAGCCCTCCATGGGACCGCCGCCGCCCGTGGCTCCCACCGTCGTGACGACCGTCTCCGCGTCGGCAATGCCGCTGATCCCCGCGACTTCGGCCTGCAGGCGGTGAGCGTACTCGTTGGTGACCTCCGCCGCTGTGCCCACGGGCGCCTCCACCGACACGTACAGGACGGCGGGCGGGATGTCTTCGGGAAAGTACTCGACGGGGGCCGCGAACCGGGTGTACAGGCCGATCGTCCCGAGCAGCGCCACGATCGAGCCCGCCAGCACGATGGCCCGGTTGCTGAGCGCCCACTTGAGCCGCTTTTCGTACCAGACCACCAGGCGGGGCAGTCCGTGCGCCATGAATACGCGGCTGATCCGGTCCAGCAGGAAGCGGTGCAGGAGCCACGCCAGCACCGCGGCGACGATGAGCAGGCCCGCGGTCAGAGGGTTCGCCGCGGCGATGACCGCCAGCGCCACGGCCCCGACGACGGACAGCAGGACCAGGCCGTTGCGGTTGAGCTTGCGGGGGCGCCCGCCCTCGGGGTTGAGGAAGATCGAGCAGAGGGTGGGCACGATGACCAGCGCCACGAACAGCGAACTGGACAGCGTCACGATGAGGGTCAGCGCCAGGTACTTCATGAACTCGCCCGCCATGCCCGGCCAGAAGAGCAGCGGGGTGAAGGCCGCCAGCGTCGTGGCTGTGGCCGCGATCACGGGGATGGCAACTTCTCCGGTGGCCTTCTTGCACGCTTCGCGACGGGTCCAGCCCTCTTCGATGAAGCGGTAGATGTTCTCGACGATCACGATTGCGTTGTCGACGAGCATCCCCAGAGCGAGGATGAGCGAGAAGAGCACCACCATGTTCATCGAGATGCCGAGCAGCTGGATCACGATGAAGGACAGGAACATCGAGGTGGGGATCGAGATCGCGACGAAGATCGAGGTCCTGAGACCGAGGACGAAGAGCA
>JAPOOQ010000622.1 GCA_026713345.1 Gemmatimonadota bacterium
CGACAGACGGACGGATTCACAAGGGAGATTGCGAGATGACGACAGGAGCGATTTTCGCGAGAGGCAGTTGCAGGGCGCTGAAGTGGTTGGCGCTGTTCGGCGTGGTGTTCGCGCTGGCGGCCGGGCAGGCGGCGGCGCAGGCGCCTGTCTTGAAGGTGGAAGGCGTCTCGGCCGAAGCAGTGAAGCTGACGTGGACATACAGCGGTGGTCCCGCCCCCATCAATAGGTCGGGGGAGCACGGCGCCTTCTGGATCACGCAGCACGCGGCGGCTACCAGCGTCCTCAACGACGACCCGGAAACGCCGGGCGAATCTTTCGGTGATGTGACCGACGCTAATGCGAACACCAGGATGGCCGACATCACCACCCGCGTAGCCGCCACCACGGCAAACGTCTACAGGGTGGCGGCGGTTACTACGAATGGCTATGTTTGGTCTAACCAAGTGGTATTCCAGACGGAAACTCCCCCAGGCCCGCCGAGAAGTCTCGAAGTGGCCGTCAAAGACAAGATGGCTACCCTGTCGTGGCAGGCGCCGGCTGCCGGAGGAGGCCCCGTCAATCATTACGAGTACAACTTCAAGGCCGGCTCGGATGTGGCCACCGCGATTTCCCCCACGGACAGGAGTTGGAAGGATGTTCCCGGCGGTGGCAGCGCCCGCAGCGTGCCAATCACCACCGGACTGGAGAACGGCAAGAGTTACGTTTTCAGCGTTCGCTCCGTGAACAACGGCGGCGCAGCGGCCGTGATCCCTCAAGTGGCGGCGATACCGTCCACAGTGCCGGACATGCCGACCGAGGTGGTCGCGACGCCCGGAACTCCCGTCTCTGGCAAGGTGCATGTGGACTTGACGTGGATGGCGCCCGCGAGCGACGGGGGGAACATCATCAAGTATTACGAGTATAAGTACGGCTCCAAGGATTGGGTTTCGACCGTCAGCCCCGTCACGTCCGTCCGCATTGCCGGCGTGGACGCTGCCATGGCGGGGGACTACACGTACTCTGTCCGCGCCGTCAACGATAACGGCGCCGGGCCGATCGGGGACAGCATGGGCGGCACGGGCGGCACGGGGCCGGGGCCGGGGACGACCCCTGCGGGCCCCACGGACGGTCGCATCTTTGGGATCACAATCGGCAACTTCGACAATGAAGTCGTCGAGCTGAAGAGGATCGGAGGGGTTCGGCGCGCCCACGTTGGCGAGGGCACGGTCCATAGGGCATTGGTACGGGTGGAATGGTCAAACAAGATGGTCACCGACCTTTGGAACCAGGCCAATCCCAACGGCGGATCAAGCGTCAGGCCGCCCGATGCGACGGTGGATCTCGTGGTGGTGTCCGTCGTAGACCCGGCGACGTGGTTGTCTCCAGCCGAGAACGACGAAAAGCCCGGTCTCAGCAATCTAAGCGGATACGACGTCAGCCTCGGCGCGGGACACGGCGGATCCAACAAGGTCACAATCGAAGTGCCCGGGAGGCCGAGGCAGAATCCCAACTCCGAGGCCCATAGCGCTTATGGTTTGGGGTGGACCACGCTTTCCCTGAACCCCGACTCGGACGCGGAGGACGAGGCGTTCACGATCCGCACGGTCGCCGGCAGTGGCAACGGCGTATATCTCGGCAACGGCCCCTTGGGGGCGAGCCGGGACAGGATGGATAATGATACGGCTACCACTGCGATCGTGGATATCGCCGTGATCGAGGACGACGAGGATCAGGGCGTGAAGTTGACGCGGGATCCGAAGACGGCCAACCCGAGCGCGGTCTTCGAAGGCCAATCCGTGAAGTTCATGGCGGTGGCCGACCCGCCGCGCGAGGATCTCCCACTGCAGGTGCGGTACCACGTGACCGATCTGGACGAAGTGTCGGTGTCTTCACGCGAATATACGCTGGACAGCGCGGTCGGGAATATTCCCGTCGGCGCCGGTCCGGCTGCCAAGCACAACGTCACGTTCAGCACGCCGGGGAACGACGGGAACCGCGAGGACGTCGACCTCACGCTCCATGCGGAGGTGATTTCGTACGACTTGGGGTCGGGTGCGTTTGACGACATCCAGTCGGACACGCAAACCTTCCCCGTGTTCGACATACACAAGCTTCCGGTACTCGACGACGGGATGGTCACACCGTCGGCGTCCACGGTCGAGGAGGGCGAGACCTTCACGCTCAAGGTGGAGATCGACCGGAATCCCGCGAACACCAGGCGGGTCACCAGTGAGCATGTGTCCGACTACACGCTGGAAGCCGTGACCGTCATGTTCTCGACGGGGGACGGCTCGGCCGGCGACAAGGACTACGAGATCATGACCAACCCGGTCACGTTCCCGAGAGTCACGACGCCCGGCGTCCAGATGATGGAGGTCGAGGTGATGGCGCTGGAGGACGCCGATCTTGACGACATGGAGATGCTGGTGCTGGACGTCGAAATCAACGGCACAGTGGACAGCTACGGGCCGAACACGGACATGGACATGTATCCAGGTGCGGTCTCCGTCACCATCGAGGACGCCACGGCCAAGACGGTGAGCGCGAAGACGCAGGAGGAGGTCGAGGCCGCCGTGACGGCGGCGGGTCTCGACGAGGCGCTGACGGTCGGAGACGCGGTCATGATCATGGGGAGCGCGGTGTTCGACGTTATGCCCGGCGCGAGCGTCATCTACTCG
>JAPOOQ010000623.1 GCA_026713345.1 Gemmatimonadota bacterium
GGCATTAGGCTCCCGGGGCCATCTTGGAAGGCAGGGAGGGGTGGCAGAGCGGTTCAATGCACCGGTCTTGAAAACCGGCGTCCGAAAGGACACGTGGGTTCGAATCCCACCCCCTCCGTCTATGCATCGTTATAATCCGATGTCGGACAATGCTCCACGACCTTCAGTCCAGTCCAGTCCAGATCCGGATGCTCGAGCGCCTTCTCCCCCGCCTTCGGCAATTCGTGCGCGTGCGCTCGGCCTACTGCGGCAATTCGGAGGGCTGTCCGGCCGGGGTGGTTTCCTCAGCGCCCTTATGGTCACCGGAGCGACATTTCCGTGCCACCACCTGTCGCAGTCCTGATTCGGAGTCTGGCACGCGACATGCTTCAACGTCGTCAGTCCGTCGCCACTCGCTCTCCGGCCAGCAGCCGTAGCCGCCCGCGCTGCGATGCGAGTGAGAGCGGCGGCCGGGCAGGCACAGCAGAGGAAGTCCAATGAGTCGTCAGGACCAATTCGAACGTATCCTGGAAACGCTGCACGAAGCCGCGCTGGGCGATGTCGCGTGGACCGTGCCCGCCGGCATGATCAATGACGCCATCAGGACGTTGGGCACCTCCCTGGTGATCGGTCAGGGGCGCTCGCGCGCCGACTCGGAGATCCTCTTCGCCGAGAGCTGCTACGGCAGCGAACGCCGCACGGACCAGGACGAACGCTACTTCAGGGCGTACTACCATCGCGACGAGAGAGTCCCGCGCGCCCTGAGTCTGCCCGATGGTGAACTGACGCCCACCGGGCATCTGTACACCGACCGGGAGAAGAGGACATCCCCGGCATATAACAGGGCGTCGTGGCGCACCAAGAAGAACGGCCTGCATGTGCGCCTGGATGGGACGGGCGGAGCGCATATCCTGTGGATCCTCGCCGATTCGATCGAACGAGGCGGAGGCTGGAGTTCGATCCAGACCGAGATGATCGAGTCCCTGCTGCCGCACGTCCGCCACTTCGCGCGCGTGAGGGGTGTGCTGGCCGACATCGGCGCGCTGGGCAGCTCGCTTGAGGACTTGCTTGACAGTGGCCGCCTGAGCGTGATTCAGCTCGACCGGCGCACGCGCATCGTGGCCTTGAACGACCGGGCGCGCGACCTCCTCCGAGAGGATGGAGGGCTGTCCGACCTGGGTGGCTTCCTCAATGCCTCGATACCGGGGGAAAACGACGCCCTCCAGCGGCTGCTGGCCAGTGCGCTCCCCCCGCACGGCGTTCCGGCGTCGGCCGGCTCGATGACCATAGGACGACCCGACGCCCGGGCCAGGCTGGTCGTCAACATCACTCCCGTGGCCGAGCGGGAATGGGATCTGCGCGCCCAGCGGGTCGCCGCGCTCGTGCTGATCGCCGATCCGGCCAGCCGGCCCCGGCTCGATGCCGGGCTCGTGGCGGCCGCCCTGAACCTGAGTCCGACCGAGAGCCGCCTGGCGATCATGGTGGCTTCCGGCCGAACCGTGCGGGACATTGCAGCGATGACCGGACGCACGGAGGGTACCGTGCGCTGGCACCTGAAGAAGATCTTCCGCAAGACGGGCATCTCGCGGCAGACGGAGCTGGTGCGGCGGGTACTGTCGCTGGAGGGGTTGCCCGCTGCCGGTTTCCCCCAGCGGAGCACGTCCCGGCGGGGCGTCATTGCAGGCAACGGTGGGGAGAGCCCCCCGGAGAGCCACGGGGAGGGGCGCCAGCCAGGCCGATCCGCTGAACCTGGCGGCCGCGTACAAGAACGTGGTTCCCTGCCTTCCCTACCCCCCTATTTGGGAGGCATAGACGGAAGGCCCATGAGGTATTAGTGCTTGATAGAACCAACCGCTAGCGGGTCGACCGCGGCAGTCTCGAGTCCGCCTGGACGGCCCCCACATCTTCATCCCAGGGAGGACTTTCCTTGTCTACGATCCGCGTGTCCACAAGCCTGCATGAGGGTCACGAGCTGGATTCAAACTGTTCACTAGCGCACGATCCGAATCACGAGCGTGGAAGCCTGTGCCCGCCTCCTCCGCCGCGACGTCGTTCACCGCAGGCGGCGCCTGCGCCCCGACCCGAGCCGTCGGCAAGCGTCTTCGCGCGGCGGGTCCGCCGGAGCCGGGCGGCAGCGGTCCTGCCGGGCCTTGTCGCGTTTGCGCTGGCCTGGGCAACGGCCCCGGCACCGGCTCACGCGCAGTCCTCCGACGCGACGCTGAGTGGGGTCTCCTTCCAATTCGGTGGTTCGCTGAGCCCGGAGTTTTCAAGTACTACCTACTCATACATGGTCGGACTGCCGAGCACACAGACTGGGGCAGCCATACAGGTATTCACGAGTAGCGATGCCGCGACGGTACGGATTGACCCCGACGACAATAGGCGTCCGAGCAGTCTGCAATTTGCAGCCGTCAGCATCGACTCGCCCCGAACTACCAGGACGGTGACGGTGACGGTGACGGCGGAGGACGACACGGAGCAGGTATACACGTTCCTATTCATCAGGGGGCCCGTGCCGACCCACGACCTGACTCTGCCGTCACCTACCCGGCTGAGCAGCCTCCAGGCGAGCGCGGCGACAGTGATGACCGAGGGCCGGCGTACGCCGGTCCCGGGCGAGGACTGCGGATGCGCGGTTCGCTACGAGGCTGTTGTGCCAAGGGAGGTCTCCGACTTCACGCTGTGGGTGAGGCCAAAGAGCGGTGTCGCCATCGACATCCGCTATGTCAACCGGACGCGCGAAGATGAGTATGAAGGGGGGGGGATTCGGGGCTACCGGCTCCTGGAGGGCACGCGCAACGAGATCATTGTCTGGGCGACTTCGGGGAGCACGGAGGAGATCTACCGGGTGCTCGTGCATCGCGCCGACCGGCCTCCGGTACTGCAAAGAATGTTCGTCTACAGGGGCGACGTGATGCTGGACTACGACAGGGAGCTGCGTCCGGACGGACCCGGTACGCCGGGCCCGGCGGCGCCGCCGGCGGACGCTTTCACGGTGACGGTGGACGGCACCGAGGTCGACGTGACGCACACGGAGATCTCGTCCAAGCGGTTGCGGTTGCGTTTGGACACGAAGGCGCGTCCGCCCTCGGAGGTCAAGGTGAGCTATGCCATACCGTCCACAAACCCGGTACAGACCGCCCGGTACGGTCTTGCGGCCGCATTCAGCGACAGGCTCGCGCCCCACGGGGGCCTTGGCGAGCTCAAGGTTTCGGTCGCTGACGCGAGGGCGACGGAGGGACGGGACGCGACAGCGGACTTCTGGGTGTCCGTGAGCCCCCGGCAATCGCAGACGGTGACGGTGGACTACGCGACCTCGGACGGCACGGCGACGGCGGGGGAAGACTACACTGCGAGATCGGCGACGCTGACTCTCAATCCCGGCCAGAACCTGAAGAAGATCTCGATCCCCGTGCTCAATGACGACCACGAGGACGGTGGGGAGACCTTCACGCTGACGCTCAGCAATCCTACGGCCACCGAGTTTGTGGACGTGGTTCTTGTCGATTCGGTCGCGACCGGGACGATCAACAACGACGATCCCGCGCCGGAGCTGAGCGTGTCGGACGGGAGCGCGACCGAGGGTGATGCGGTCGAGTTCACGGTGTCGCTGTCGGAGGCGAGCAGCGAGCAGGTGACGGTCGCGTACGCGACATCGGGCGGCACGGCGGTGAGCGGGACCGATTTCACAGCGGAATCCGGAACGCTGACGTTCGCGGCGAACGACACATCGAAGACCGTGCGCGTGGTGACGACGGACGACTCGTCGTACGAGAGCGACGAGATGTTCACGCTGACGTTGTCGAACCCGGCGTACGCGACGCTGGACACGGCGACGGCGACAGCGACAGGCACGATCGTCGATGACGACGAGGAGTTGACGGCGAGTTTCGGCGGCATGCCGGCCTCCCACACGGGCGAGCCGTTCACCTTCCAGCTGACGTTCAGCGAGGAGCCGCATTCGCTCGGCTACCAGAAGCTGCGCGACGACGCCTTCGCCGTCACGGGGGGCGCGGTACAAGTGGCCCGGCGCTTGCAGAAAGGCAGCGGCCAGGCATGGAATATCACCGTCGATCCAAGCGGCCGGGACGACGTGACGATCACACTCCCGGCGACGACCGACTGCAGCGCAAGCGGCGCCATCTGCACCGAGGACGGCCGGCCGCTGTCGCACTCCGAGTCGGCGACGGTCGCGGGGCCGGTCCCGACGGTGAGCGTGTCCGGCGCCAGCGCGACGGAGGGCGATACGGTCGAATTCACGGTGTTGCTCTCGGAGGCGAGCAGCCGGCAGGTGACGGTCGCGTACGCGACATCGGGCGGCACGGCGGCGAGCGGGACCGATTTCACGGCGGAGTCCGGAACGCTGACGTTCGCGGGGAACGAGACGTCGAAGACCGTGAGCGTAGCGACGACGGACGACTCGTCGGACGAGAGCGACGAGACGTTCACGCTGACGCTGTCGAGCCCGGCGAATGCGACGCTGGGCACGGCGACGGCGACAGGCACGATCGTCGATGACGACGAGCAGTTGACGGCGAGTTTCGGCGGCATGCCGGCCTCCCACACGGGCGAA